>JAQGMY010000319.1 GCA_028292105.1 Ramlibacter sp. | reverse complement strand
TTCTGCTGCAGCGCCTGTTCCACGGTCCCGGGTTGCGCGATCAGCAAGCGGCCCCAGCGGAAGGCCTCGATGTTCATGTCCACCGCCGTGCCGTTCAGGCGGATCGCGTCTTCGATGGCGTCGGCCGGGATCGGCAACGCGCCGGCCTGGTAGGCCGCACCCACCAGCAGCAGGTTGCTCGCCAGGTGGTCGCCCATCAAGCGCTCGGCGACGTTCTGCGCGTCGAGCCAGACGTTGTGCTGCTTGCGCGTCACACCATCGAGTTCGTCGCGCAGCTGCGACGCAGCCGGGTACAGCTTGGCCTTGTTGGCGACCATCTCGCCAGTTGGCACCGCAGTGGTCGAGACCACGGCGATGGTGCGTTCCGGGGAGGCCACGGCGATGTTGTGGGCGCTGACGGCAACCAGAGGGTCGAACACCAGGTAGAGGTCCGCGCCGCCGGTCCCAACGGTGGGCGATCCGCCGCTGCCATGCGGCATCACCTTCAGGTGCGAAACCACGGGTCCGGCCTTCTGGCTGGAGCCGGTGTGGTCGTAGGTCTGCACGTTCATGCCGCAGCGAAAAGCCGCCGTGCCCAGGATCTGGTTGACCGTGACGACGCCGGTGCCGCCGATGCCGGTCAGGCAAACCGAGAACGCATCTTGCGGCACCAGCGGCTTGGGCTCTGGCAGCGCCAGCGCGGTCGGCAGCGGCACCCGCTGGCCGGAGCGCAGCTTCTGCTGGAGTGCCGGCCCCTCCACCGTGGCGAAGGACGGGCAGTCGCCCTGCAGGCAGGAGAAATCCTGGTTGCAGGAGGACTGGTGGATCTGCGTCTTGCGCCCGAACGGCGTTTCCACCGGCTGCACGCTCAGGCAGTTGGACTTGACGCCGCAGTCGCCGCAGCCTTCGCAGACCCGCTCGTTGATGATGGTGGAACGGGGCTTGTATTCGAGCTTGCCCCGCTTGCGCATGCGGCGTTTTTCGGTGGCGCACTGCTGGTCGTGGATCAGCACGGACACGCCCGGCACTTTCGCCAGCAGCTGCTGGGCCTCCATGAGCCGCTCGCGCGGCCAGACCTCGGCGCTGCCGACGCGCTTGCCCGGATAGCGTTCGGTCTCGTCGGTGGTGACCAGGATCCGGGCCACGCCCTCCGCCTCCAGCAGCTTGACCATGTTGGCCACCGTCATGCCGCCCAGGATGTCCTGGCCTCCGGTCATCGCCACGGTGGAGTTGTAGAGGATCTTGTAGGTGACGTTGGTCTTGCTCGAGACCGCGAACCGGATCGCCAGGCTGCCCGAATGGGCGAAGGTGCCATCGCCCAGGTTCTGGAAGAAATGGGGGGTGTCGGTGAAGGGCGCCAGGCCCACCCACTGCGAACCCTCGCCGCCCATCTGGGTGTAGCCCTTGACGACGCCGAAGCCCGACCCCATCCACAGGTCCATGATGTGGCAGCCGATGCCGGCGCCGACGATGGAGCCGTCGGGCGCCTTGAGGCTGGAGTTGTGCGGGCAGCCCGAGCAGAAATAGGGCGTGCGCGCGGTGCTCAGCATGATCGGCGCGCGGCGCGCCGCCGGCAGCGGGTTGAGCAGCCGTCCCCGCGCCAGTGCGACCGGATGCTGCAACCCCGAACCGAGCCGCTTGAGCAGGGCCCGGGCGATGGTGTCGGCCGATTGTTCGCCATGCACCGGCAACAGCGGTGCGCCGTGCTCGTCCTGCTTGCCGACGATGCGCGGCTGGTCGGGCGAGCCGTACAGGATGTCCTTGAGGAACAGCTCCAGGAAAGGCCGCTTGTCCTCCACCACCAGCAGCTCAGGCATGCCGCGGGCGAATTCGCGCACGATGTCCGGTTCGACCGGGTAGATCATCCCCATCTTCAGCAGGCCGATGCCGGCCTCGGCCAGGGCTTCGTCGCTGGTGAAGCCCAGGTCGCGCAGCGCCTGCCGCACGTCGTAGTAGGTCTTGCCGCTGGTGACGATGCCCAGGCGCGGCGACTGCGGCCGCACCACGATGCGGTTGAGGCCGTTCAGTGCGGCGTAGCGGCGCGCGATCTCCAGCTGCCCGGTAGCGATCCGGCGCTCGGCTTCGATCAGCGGCGGGCCGGCCTCGTTCGGACGGAACACCGGCTTGAGCGGTGCGCCGTCGAACAGCACTTGCGGCAGCACCGGCCGGACGCGGTCCGGGCCGACCCAGGCGACGCCGGCGCTGTCGGCGACGTCGGTGACGAACTTGAAGCCGACCCACAGGCCGGCGGCGCGCGACAGCGCGTAGCCGTGCAGCCCGTAGTCGATCACTTCCTGGATATTGCCCGGCGCCAGCACCGGCATGAAGAACTTGTAGAAGGCGCCGTTGGAGTCGCTCGGGAAGATGGTGGAGCGCGCATGCGGGTCGTCGCCGGCCACGGCCAGCACGCCGCCATTGCGGCCGACACCGCGGAAGTTGTGGTGGTGGAAGGCGTCGCCGCTGCGGTCCACGCCCGGCGCCTTGCCGAACCACATCGCGAACACGCCGTCGTAGCGCGCGCCCGGCACTTCATGCAAGGCCTGGCTGCCGAAAGCCGCGGTCGCCGCCAGTTCCTCGTTCAGGCCGGTGCGATGGACGATGTGGTGCTGGTCCAGTAGCGGCTTGTTGTCCGCCATCTCGCCGTCCACGTTGCCGACCGGCGAGCCGGGGTAGCCGCAGACGAAGCCCGCGGTGTTGAGGCCGTTGCGCTGGTCGAGCCGGCGCTGGTCCAGCATGACCCGCACCAGCGCCTGCGTGCCGTTCAGGTAGATCGGCCCCTCGGCCAGCGTGAACTTCTGGTGGAGGGCGAAGGGCTCTGGGAGGTCGCGTGGGGCGTTCATGTCCACCGAAGTGTAGGAACGGCCCGGGCGCGCCCCATCGTCGAAAGCGACGAAAGTGGTTCGGCGCCGCCGGTTTCTTCTGCCGCCCGAGCCTCCTAGGGTCAACCTGTAGTCCGGATCGTCGCTTCGGACGATGGCCCTGGCAGGGGGGCTCCCTAGACTGCCCTCCCACATCACCGAGGGATTGCCTTTGTCCGATTCGAGCCTCCTGTCCGCCCTGCACGAAATGCTGGGTTCGCGCGGCTTCGTGCCGGGCGCTTCGGTGGAGGAGCGGTACCTGTCCGACGTGTTGGGCAACCGGGGCGAGTCGCCGCTGGCTGTGGTCCGACCGGCCGATACCGCGCAGCTGTCGGCGGCGCTGGCGCGGTGCCACGCGGCCGGCGTCCCGGTGGTCACGCAGGGCGGCCGCACCGGGCTGGCACTCGGCCAGCTGCCACGTGCCGGCGAGATCGTGCTGTCGCTCGAACGGATGAACGCCATCGAGGAGATCGACGTCGATGCAGGCATGGCCACGGTGCAGGGCGGCGTGGTCCTGCAGGCGCTGCAGGACCAGGTGGAACCGCTGGGCCTGATGTTCCCGCTCGACCTGGGCGGCCGCGGCAGCTGCACGATCGGCGGCAACATCGCCACCAACGCCGGCGGCAATCGCGTATTGCGCTATGGCATGGCGCGCGAGCTGGTGGTCGGCCTGGAGGTGGTGCTGGCCGACGGCACCGTGCTTGACGACCTGAAGCCGCTCCTGAAGAACAACACCGGCATCGACTTGAAGCAGCTGTTCATCGGCAGCGAAGGCGTGCTGGGCGTGGTGACCCGGGCCGTGGTGCGGCTGTTCCCGTTGCCGGCCGACCGCACGGTCGCCCTGTGCGCGGTACGCGACTTCGCCGCGGTGCGCGCATTGCTGCGGCACCTGCGCGCGCAGCTCGCTGGCGACCTCACGGCCTTCGAGGTGATGTGGAGCAGCTACTACGACCGAGCGGTCACGCTGCTCGGGCGGCCGGCGCCGATCGCCCCCGGCCACGCCTTCCACGTGCTGGTCGAGGCGAGCGGCACCGATGCCCGGCTGCTGGCGGCCAACGTGGAAAGGGCGCTTCATGGGGCGCTGGAGCAGGGCCTGGTGGCCGATGCGGTGCTGGCCAAGTCCGGCGCCGAGATCGCCGAACTCTGGCGGGTCCGCGACCTCGCCATCGAGACTTCCCGCCTGCTCGACCCGATCGTTCCCTTCGACGTCAGTGTCCCCATCGCCCGCATGGAAGCTTTCCTCGCCGAGGTCGCCGCCGCCACCCAGGCGGTGGATCCGCGCTGCGACCTGCTGGTGTTCGGCCACCTGGCGGATGGCAACCTGCACCTTGCCGTGCATCAGCCGCCGGACCGGCCGGAGACCTTCGACGCGATCGAGGCTGCCGTCTACGGGGTGGTCGGCCGCTTCCGCGGCTCGATCTCCGCCGAGCACGGCATCGGCTGGCTCAAACGCGAGTACCTGGCGTGCTCGCGCAGCCCGGCCGAGATCGCCATGATGCGCACCCTCAAGGCGGCGCTCGACCCCCGCAACATCCTCAACCGTGCACGGATCTTCGAATGACCTTTCGCCTTGCCGTCTGCAGCCCGGTCGCCCGGGCCAGCTTCGAATCCCGGCTCCAGCAGGTGGAGGGCCTGCAGGTCAGCTGGCCGCAGCCAGGCGACCTGGCCGCCGCCGCGGCGAGCGCCGACGGCATGGTGCTGGCCGCCGCCGACTACACGCCCGCACTCGCCGCGGCCTTGGCCAAGGACGGCAATCCGTGCCGCTGGCTGCAACTGCTGTCGGCGGGCTACGAGACCCTCGATACGCATGGCGTGCCACGCAGCGTGACGGTCACCAATGCCGGTTCGGTCTGGTCGCCGATCGTCGCCGAGCACACCATGGCGCTGCTGCTGGCGCTGGCCCGGCGCCTGCCGCGCGTGCTGGCGGCGCAGGCGCGCGGCAGCTGGGACGGCACGATCCGCCAGGACATGTCGATGCTGATCGATTCCCACCTGGTGATCGTCGGCATGGGCAGCATCGGCGGCGAGCTGGCCAAGCGCGCCCGCGCCTTCGGCATGCGCGTGACCGGCGTCTCGCGCAGCGGCCGCGCACACCCGGAAGCGGACACCGTGCTGCCGGTTGGCCGGCTCCACGATGCGCTGGCGCAGGCCGACTTCGTCGCAGTGGCCGTGCCGGGATCGCCGGCCAACGACGGGATGATCGGCGCCACGGAACTGGCGGCCTGCCCGCCCCATGCCGTGCTGGTCAACGTCGGTCGTGGTTCGGTGGTCGACGGCGCGGCGCTGCAGCAGGCGCTCGCCCGCGGCACCCTCGCCGGCGCGGCGCTGGATGTCACCGAGCCGGAACCGCTGCCGGCCGGCAGCCCGTTGTGGCAGCAAGCCAACCTGATCGTTTCGCCCCACCTGGGGGGCGCCGCGCCCGAGCGCTACTACGAGCGGCTGGTGCGCCACGTGGTCGCCAACCTGCGCGCCCGGATCGCCGGGCAAGAGCTGAACGACCGTGTCCGACCTGGAGCCTCCGCATGAAGATTCCTTACCGTTCCGCCCGCGTCACCACCGCCCCCGGGCCTTCGGCGGCCGCGGCCCGTTCGCTCTGGCGCGCCACCGGCATGACCGACACCGACTTCGGCAAGCCGATCATCGCCATCGCCAACTCCTTCACCCAGTTCGTGCCGGGCCACGTGCACCTGCGGGACCTGGGCAAGCTGGTGGCCGAGGAAGTCGCGTCCAGCGGCGGCGTGGGCCGCGAGTTCAACACCATCGCGGTCGACGACGGCATCGCGGCCGGCCACGACGGCATGCTCTATTCGCTGCCCTCGCGCGAGCTCATCGCCGACGCCATCGAGTACATGGTCAATGCGCACCTGGCCGATGCGCTGGTGTGCATCTCCAACTGCGACAAGATCACGCCCGGCATGCTGATGGCCGCGATGCGCCTGAACATCCCGGTGGTGTTCGTCTCCGGCGGTGCGATGGAAGCGGGCCGCGTCCAGAAGGCCGATGGCGGCGTCGAGCGTGTCAGCGTGGTCGAGTCCTATGTCGCGATCAGCCGCGGCACCGCCACCGCGGCCGAGGAAAAGGAGTACGAGAGCAGCGCCTGCCCCACCTGCGGCTCCTGCTCCGGCATGTTCACCGCCAATTCCATGAACTGCCTGACCGAGGCGCTGGGGCTGGCGTTGCCGGGCAACGGCTCGCTGGTCGCGACCCACGCCGATCGCGAAGGGCTGTTTCGCCGCGCCGGCCGGGTCGCCACCGGCCTGTGCCGCCGCTACTACGGCAAGGGCGACACCTCGGCGCTGCCACGGTCGATCGCCAACCGGGCGGCGTTCGAGAACGCCATGCGCATGGATATCGCCATGGGCGCCTCCACCAATACCATCCTGCACCTGCTGGCCGCCGCCCATGAAGGCGAGATCGACTTCACGCTGGAAGACATCGACCGGCTTTCGCGCAGCACGCCGCACCTGTGCAAGGTCTCGCCGTCGAGCCCGGACTATTTCATGGAGGACGTGCACCGCGCCGGTGGCGTCTACGGCATCCTGGGTGAGCTGGACCGGCTCGGCCTGTTGGACACCCAGGCCGGCTGCGTCCATGCGCCCAGTCTTGCCGATGCGCTGGCGAAGTGGGACGTGCGCCGCAGCACGGACCCCGACGTGCAGCGCTTTTACCGCGCCGCCCCCGGCGGTGTCCGCACCACCCAGGCTTTCTCTCAGGAGAAACGCTATGGCGCGCTCGACCTGGACCGCAGCGGCGGCTGCATTCGCGAGGGCGCGTCCGCTTATGCCAGCAACGGCGGCCTGTCGGTGCTGCGCGGCAACCTGGCGCCGGACGGCTGCGTGATCAAGACGGCGGCGGTGGATCCCGCCATGCACCGCTTCAGCGGCCGCGCCATCGTGTTCGAGAGCGAGAACGCGGCCCGCGACGCCATCGGCGACGGCACGGTAAAGGCGGGCCATGCCGTGATCGTGCGTTACGAGGGGCCACGCGGCGGCCCCGGCATGCAGGAGATGTCCAAGCCGGCGGTGGCCTTCGTGGCCAAGGGACTGCACCTGAGTTGCGCGCTGATCACCGACGGCCGCTTCTCCGGCGCCAACTCCGGCCTGGCCATTGCGCACGTGTCGCCGGAGGCTGCCGACGGCGGCGCAATTGCCCTGGTGGAGGACGGCGACCGGATCGCGATCGACCTCGACACCCGCCGCATCCACCTGGACGTGAGCGAGGCGGAACTGGCCGCGCGGCGCCAGCGCATGGAGGCGCGCGGCGCGGGCGCCTGGAAGCCGGCGCCGCGCGAGCGGCAGGTCAGCCTGGCGCTGCGCATCTACGGCGCGCTGGCATCGTCGGCGTCGACCGGCGCGGTGCGCGACCCGGCCCGGCTGGCGCAGCTGGAGCGCCCGCAGGGGTGAGGGTCCGACCCGGAGCAGTTTCGTCGGTTCCGACGATGTTCCGGCCGGCCCCCATTTCTAGACTGCATCCAACAGGAAAAGAGGAGACATGACAGCATCCAAGGTCCTCCTGGGCATCTCAGGCGTCGGCGTGCGCTTCGGCGGCATCGTGGCGCTGGAGGACGTCTCGTTCGACGTGGAGCGCGGCACGATCTGCGGCCTGATCGGCCCCAACGGCGCCGGCAAGACCACGCTGTTCAACTGCCTGAGCCGCCTCTACCAGCCCGCGGCCGGCTCGATCCGCATCGACGGCCAGGACCTGCTTGCGCTGGAAGTGCACGAGATCGCCGCGGCCGGCATCGGCCGCACCTTCCAGAACGTGGCGCTGTTCGACACGCTCACGGTGGAAGAAAACATCATGATGGGTGGCCACTCGCAGACCCGCGGCGGCTTCACGGCCAATGCCTTCAACCTGGCGCTCGCCCGCTCCGAGGAAAAGCAGCTGCGCGAGGGCGCGCGCGAAGCCGCGCGGCTCGTGGGGCTTCAGGGGATGGGCGACGCGGTGGTCGCGGACCTCTCGTTCGGCCACCGCAAGCGCGTCGAACTCGCCCGCGGCCTGCTGGCCAAGCC
The DNA here is from genome assembly GCA_028292105.1 of Ramlibacter sp. Taxonomy (GTDB): domain Bacteria; phylum Pseudomonadota; class Gammaproteobacteria; order Burkholderiales; family Burkholderiaceae_C; genus Ramlibacter. The sequence continues at coordinate 19,951 of JAQGMY010000319.1, read as the reverse complement.
CAAGCTGCTGCTGCTGGACGAGCCGGCAGCAGGCCTCAACCACGAGGAGCTGAGCGGCCTGCAGAACCTGATCCGCCGCATCCGCGACGACCTCGGCATCACCGTGCTGCTGGTGGAGCATCACATGGGCCTGGTGATGGCGCTGTCCGACAAGGTGGTGGCGTTGAACTTCGGCCGCAAGATCGCCGACGGCTCGCCGGCCGAGGTGCAGCAGGACCCCGACGTCGTCGAGGCTTACCTGGGAGCGCCCGCATGAAAGCCACCCTGCGCAGCAACAAGGGATCCCATGTCTGACATCCTGCTCGAGGTCCAGGGCCTGCACGCCTCGTATGGCCAGTCCGAGGTCCTGCACGGACTGGACTTCACCTTGAAGCGCGGCGGCATCACCGCCATCCTGGGCGCCAACGGCGCCGGCAAGACGACCACGCTGCGGGCGATCTGCGGCCTCGTTGCACGCCGGGGCGTCGTGCTGCTGGAAGGCGAGCGCATCGACGCGCGCAAGACCGAGCAGATCACGCGCCTGGGCGTGGCCCACGTGCCGGACGGGCGCGGCACCTTCATCGACCTGACCGTCGAAGAGAACCTCCGGCTGGGCGCCTATGCGCGCCGCGATCGCGCCGGGGTCGCGCAGGACTTCGAGCTGGTGTACGGCTACTTTCCGAAGCTCGCGGAGCGCCGCACCCAGCAGGCCGGCACGCTCTCGGGCGGTGAGCAGCAGATGCTCGCGATCAGCCGCGCGCTGATGCTGCGGCCGCGGCTGCTGTTGCTCGACGAGCCGTCCTTCGGCCTGGCCCCGCTGATGGTCAAGGGCATCTTCGCGATCATGCGGCGCATCAACACCGAGCAGAAGGTGAGCATGCTGCTGGTGGAGCAGAACGCCAACCTGGCGCTCGACCTCGCCGACCACGCCTACCTGCTCGAAACCGGGCGCATCGTGCTCGCCGGCAGCTCCGGGGAGATCCGCAAGGACGATTCGGTGCGCCGTGCCTACCTGGGAACCTGAGATGGAAAACTTCCTGCACCAGCTCGTCGCCGGCCTCGCCAACGGCGGTATCTACGCCAGCATCGCGGTCGCGTTGGTGATGATCCACCGCTCCACGCAGCTGCTGAACTTCGCCCAGGGTGAGATGGCGATGTTCTCCACGTTCGTTGCGTGGGCCCTGATGAAGTCGGGACTCGGCTACTGGTCGGCCTTCGCCATCACAGTGGCGGGATCCTTCGTGATCGGCATGGTGATCGAGCGCCTGGTGATCCGCCCGGTCACGGCCCGAACGCGGTCGCACCTGCCACTGGTGGTGCTGTTCATCGGCATGCTGCTGGTCTTCAACAGCATCGCCGGCTGGATCTGGACCTACGACGTCCGGCCGTTCCCCAGCCCGTTCCCGGATGTGCGCATCCTCGGCGGGCTCGCCACCGCGCACCAGGTCGGCTCCATCCTGGTCACGCTGGCGCTGGTGACGGGCCTGTACCTGTTCTTCCGTTTCACCTCGCTCGGGCTCGCCATGCGGGCCGCGGCGCAGAACCCGACCTCGAGCCGGCTGGTCGGCATCCGGGTCGACCTGATGCTGGGACTCGGCTGGGGGATGGCTTCGGCCATTGGTGCCGTCGCCGGGATGATGGTGGCGCACGTGCTGTTCCTGGAGCCCAACATGATGGGCGCGGCGGTGCTGTACGGCTTTGCCGCGGCCCTGGTGGGGGGCATCGACAACCCATGGGGCGCCGTTGCCGGCGGTTTCCTGCTGGGCGCGCTCGAGAACCTGCTCGGAACCTATGTCATCGGCGACGACATGAAGCTCACGCTGGCCCTGGTGATCATCGTCGCCGTCATGACCTTCAAGCCGGCCGGCCTGTTCGGCGTCCACATGGTCCGGAGGGTGTGAGATGGCCGCGATGATCGACAACTCCCCGGTGCCCACGGTGCCCCTCCTCGCGCCGGCAGCGCCGACCCAAGGCGGGTTCGCGGCCGTCGAACGCTGGATGTGGCTGCCGCTGCTCCTGATCGCCTGCGCCTTGCCGCTGGTGCTCAGCGACTACCGCATGTTCCAGGCGACGATGACGCTGATCTATGCCATCGTGCTGTTCGGCCTGACCATCCTCACCGGCTACAGCGGCCAGATTTCGCTGGGCAACGGTGCCTTCTTCGCGCTCGGCGGATATGTGTCGGCGATCCTGATCGTGCGCCTCGGCGTGCCTTACTGGGCCACGCTGCCGGTGGCCGGCGCCGTGTGCATGGTGGTGGGCTTCGTCTTCGGCCGGCCCGCCTTGCGCCTGCAGGGGCACTACCTGGCGCTCGCCACCTTCGCGCTCGCGGTGGCCACGCCGCAGTTCCTCAAGCACAAGTCGCTGCAGGCCTGGACCGGTGGCGTGCAGGGCATCACGCTGGAGAAACCGCACGCTCCTTTCGGCCTGCCGGTGAGCCCGGACGCATGGCTCTACTGGCTGACGCTCCTGGTCGCCATCGTGCTGTTCATCCTCGGGCGCAACCTGCTCAAGGGGCGCATCGGGCGTGCCCTGCTGGCGATCCGCGACCATCCCACGGCGGCTGCCGCCATGGGCGTGAACGCTGCGCTCTACAAGTCGCTGGCGTTCGGCGTCAGCGCGATGTTCACCGGCATCGCCGGCGGGCTGGCGGCGATCGTCGTGCAGTTCGTCGCACCGGACTCGTTCACCCCGCTGCTTTCCATCCTGTTCCTGGTGGGCGCGGTCATCGGCGGCGTCTCGTCCTGGTGGGGCCCCCTGTTCGGGGCCATGTTCATCCAGTTCGTGCCCAACTTCGCGGAAGACCTGTCCAAGTCGGCGCCGTGGGCCATCTACGGCGTGCTGATGATCGCCAGCGTGTTCCTGCTGAAGCGGGGAATCGCGGGCGCCATCGAGGACGCCTGGCGGCGCCTGCGCCACCGCAAACCTTCCCCCACCCGCAAATAAACCCATCGGAGACAACATGCAACGTCGCACTCTCACCCAGGCCGCCATTGCGCTGGCCGCCGCGCTCACACTCGGTCCGGCGCTCGCTCAGAAGGGCAATGCGCCCGGCATCAGCGACAAGGAAATCAAGATCGGCCAGACGATGCCCCTGAGCGGCGGCGCGTCGGCCTACGGCACGATCGCCCGCGTCGAGGCTGCTTATTTCAAGATGGTCAACGAGCAGGGCGGGGTCAACGGCCGCAAGCTCAACCTGATGACGCTCGACGACGGCTACAGCCCGCCCAAGACGGTGGAACAGGTGCGTCGGCTGGTGGAGCGCGACCAGGTTGCCTTCATCTTCAACATCCTCGGCACCGCGCCCAACGTATCGGTGCGCAAGTACCTGAACGAGCGCAAGATTCCGCAGCTGTTCACGGCCGCCGGCGCCTCGACTTTCGGCGACTACAAGGAATACCCGTGGACCATCGTGCTGCAGCCGTCCTACCAGGCCGAAGCGAAGATCTACGTCGAATGGCTGAAGAAGAACAAGCCCGACGCCAAGCTGGCCATGCTCACGGGTAACGACGATGCGGGCAAGGACTACGTCGCGGGCATCAAGGCTGCGATGGGGCCTGAGCTGGCCAAGAAGATGATCGTGGCCGAAACCACCTTCGAGTCCACCGATCCCAACACCGACTCGCAGGTCGTGGCCATGCACGGCTCGGGTGCGGACACGCTGTTCGTGCACGGCGTCTCCAAGTGGGCGTCGTTGACGGTCCGCAAGGTCTACGACATCGGCTGGAAGCCGACCTTCATCCTGTCGGCTACCGCCACCTCCGTGTCGGGCGTGCTGGAACCCGCCGGCCTGGACAAAGCGAAGGGCCTGATCACTGCCTACTACCTGAAGGACCCCAACGATCCGCAGTGGGTCAGCGACAAGGGTTACCAGGACTGGCTCGCGTTCATGAAGAAATACTATCCGGACGGCAGCATCGGCGACCAGCTGAACGTGTACGGCTACACCATGGCGCAAGCTCTGGTGCAAACGCTCAAGCAGGCCGGCAACGATCTCTCGCGCGAGAACATCATGAAGCAGGCCGCCAATCTGGACATCGCGCTGCCGATGCTGCTGCCCGGCATCAAGATCAAGACCGGCCCGGCGGATTACTACGGCATCGAGGCGCAGCGGATGATGCGGTTCAACGGCAAGACCTGGGAACTGTTCGGCGACCTGATCGGCAGCAACTGACGGGATGAGCGGATCCCTGCTGCCCTCGATCGTCGAGGATTACCGAGTGCTGGCGCGCAAGCGCCTGCCCCGCCAGCTGTTCGAATTCATCGACGGTGGCTCGTTCGCCGAGGAGACGGTGGCGGCCAACCGCACCGACTTTGCCCGGCTGCGCCTGCGGCAGCGCGTGCTTCGCCCGGTGGGGGAGGTCGACCTCTCCACCACCGTGCTGGGCGAGCGCTGGTCGCTGCCGATCGGGCTGGGGCCGGTCGGCCTCGCCGGGCTGACGCGGCGGCGTGGCGAGTTGCAGGCCCTGCGGGCGGCGCAATCGGCCGGCACCCAGTTCTGCCTCAGCACGGTGGCGCTCTGCTCGCTGGAGGAAGTCGCTGCGCAGTCACGGCAGCCTTTCTGGTTCCAGCTGTACATCATGCGAGACCGCGGTTTCGCGCGGGAGCTGATCGGGCGCGCCAAGGCCGCGGGCTGCCGCGCCCTGGTGCTCACGGTGGACCTGGCGGTGGCGGGCCTGCGGCACCGGGACGTGCAGACCGGCATGACCGGTGGGCTCGACTGGGTGGGGCGCGCGCGCGTCGCGGCCGATTACGCGCGGCGCTGGGCGTGGCTGTGGGACGTCGGCGTGCAGGGGCGTCCCCATCTGTTCGGCAACCTCCTTTCCGCGGTGCCGAACGCCCGTCGCCTGTCCGACTTCTACCAGTTCACCCGGGCGAACTGGGACCCCAGCGTGAGCTGGGCCGACATCGACTGGATCCGCTCCGAATGGGGCGGTCCGCTGGTGATCAAGGGAATCCTCGACGCCGAGGACGCCACCCAGGCCGTGAAGGCGGGCGCCCAGGCGCTGATCGTGTCCAACCACGGCGGGCGCCAGCTCGATGGCGTGGGGTCCACCATCTCCAGCTTGCCCGCGGTGGTGCAGGCGGTGGGCAGCGATGCGGAGGTCCTGCTGGATGGCGGCGTGCGCAACGGCATCGACGTGCTGCGCGCGCTCGCATTGGGCGCCAAGGCGTGCCTGGTCGGACGCCCGTGGATCTATGCGCTGGCGGCGCGCGGTGAACAGGGTGTGGCCGGACTGCTGGCCACGTACCGACGGGAACTCGAGATTTCACTGGCGCTGGCGGGCCTGACGCGGATCGCCGACGTCGACCGCAATGCCTTGGTCCAGGGAACGACCCGATGAAGGAAGTGATGGCCTTGCGGGTGCACCGCACCGGCGGACCCGAGGCGATGCAGTGGGAGCCGATCGAGCTCGGCGTGCCCGGCCCCGGCGAGGCGCTGGTGCGCCACAGCGCCGTCGGCTTGAACTTCCTCGACACCTATTTTCGCAGCGGGCTGTATCCCGTGCCGCTGCCGTTCGTGCCGGGTGCGGAGGCGGCCGGCGTGGTGGAAGCGGTCGGCGCCGGCGTCACGGCGGTCCGCCCCGGCGAGCGCGTTGCCTATGCCGGCAGCACCGGCGCGTATTCGCAGGCCCGCGTGATCGCGGCGGATGCGCTGGTGAAGCTGCCGGACGACATCGCCGACACCACTGCCGCCGCCGTCCTGCTGCAAGGGATGACGGCGCGCTTCCTGATCCGCGAGGTCTACCAGGTGCAGCGCGGCGAGACCATCCTGCTGCACGCCGCGGCTGGCGGCGTCGGCAGCCTGCTGGCGCAGTGGGCCACGGCCCTGGGTGCCTGCGTGATCGGCACCGTGTCCTCGCAGGCCAAGGCAGAGGTCGCTCGGGCGAATGGCTGCGCGCACGTAGTGGTCACCTCGAGCGAGGACTTCGTGCAGCGCGTGCTGGAGGTGACCGAGGGCCGCAAGCTCGGCGTCGTGTACGACTCCGTGGGCCGCGACACCTTCGCCAAATCGCTCGACTGCCTGCGCCCGCGCGGCACGATGGTCGTCTTCGGACAGTCTTCCGGCAACGTCGACCCGCTGGAGATCAACCTGCTCGGGCGCAAGGGCTCGCTGTACCTGACGCGCCCGGTGATGCCCGACTTCGTCGGCACCCCGCAGCAGCGCGCGGTGGCTTGTGCCGAGTTGTTCCAGGCGCTGCGCGATGGCGTGCTGCAGCCGCGCATCGGGTGCATCCGCCCGCTGGCCGAAGCGGTGCAGGCGCACCAGGACCTGGAGGCGCGCCGCACCGCGGGCGCCACCGTGTTCACCGTCTGATCAGATCGCCTTGGCTGCGCGCAGGCGCGCCACCAGGGCGGCGTCGACTTCCCATTCACGCAGGATGGCTTCGCCATCGGCGCCGGGTGCGTGCGGCGCCTGCGGCCGGGCCGCCGGCGTGCGGTCGAACCGCGGTGCCGGCGCCGGCTGCGTCACGCCCGCCACGTCGATGAAGGTGCCTCGGGCCTGGTTGTGGGGATGGCGGGGTGCCTCGTCCCAGGCGAGCACCGGGGCGAAACACGCGTCGCTGCCTTCCAGCAGCGCGCACCATTCATCGCGGGTGCGTGTCCGGAACAGGGCCGCCATCTCCTGCTTGAGTTGCGGCCAGCGCTGCCTGTCCATCTGCGCGTCGAAGCCGGGATCGGTGAGGCCGCAGAGTTCGCGCAGCAGCGCGTAGAACTGCGGCTCGATGGCGCCCACCGCGACGAACTTGCCGTCGGCGCAGGCATACGAATCGTAGAACGGGGCGCCGCCATCGAGCAGGTTCCCTTCACGTGCGTCGCCCCACTGGCCAGCCGCCCGCAGGCCATGGAACATCGCCGCCAGCAGCGCCGCGCCATCCGTCATCGCCGCGTCGACCACCTGGCCGCGGCCGGAATGCTGCCGCTCCTGCAGGGCGGCGAGGATGCCGACGGCCAGGAACATGGCGCCGCCGCCATAGTCGGCGCCGATGTTCAGCGGCGGCGGTGGCGGGCTGTCGGCGCGGCCGGTCGCATGCAGCACCCCCGTGAGCGCCAGGTAGTTGATGTCGTGGCCGGCAGCGGCGGACAGCGGCCCGTGCTGGCCCCATCCCGTCATGCGGCCGTAGACGAGGCGCGGGTTGCGCTCGTGGCAGACCGCGGGCCCGAGGCCGAGCCGCTCCATCACGCCGGGGCGGAAGCCTTCGAGCAGCACGTCGGCGCGGGCCAGCAACTGCAGCACGGCCTCGGCCGCGCCGTCCTGGCGCAAGTCGATGGCGAGCGAGCGCTTGCCGCGGCCCGTGATGTCGAACCGCGCCCGGGCTGGATCGGCCCCGGGCGGCACCGGCCGGTCGATGCGGATGACTTCGGCACCCAGGTCGGCCAGCAGCATGCCGCAGAACGGCCCCGGGCCGAGGCCGGCCATCTCGACGACCTTGAGCCCGCGCAGTGGTCCCGCCATGCTCAGAGCCGCTCGACGATGGTGACGTTGGCCATGCCGCCGCCTTCGCACATGGTCTGCAGGCCGTAGCGCTTGTTGCGCTTGCGCAGCGCATGCACCAGGGTGGCCATCAGCTTGGTGCCGGAAGCGCCCAGCGGATGCCCAAGTGCAATGGCGCCGCCGTTGACGTTCAGGCGCGCGGGATCGGCCCCGGTGGCCTTCAGCCAGGCCAGCGGCACCGGCGCGAATGCCTCGTTGACCTCGAACAGGTCGATGTCGTCGATCTTGAGCCCCGCCTTCTTCAGCGCGAGCTGGGTGGCCGGCAGCGGCGCTTCCAGCATGACGACGGGATCGTGACCGATCACGGTCATGTGGTGGACGCGGGCGATCGGCTTCAGGCCCAGGGTCTGCACGGCGCGCGCGCTGGCCACCATCACGCCGCTGGCGCCGTCGCAGATCTGGCTCGCGTTGGCGGCGCTGATCACCCCGCCTTCCTTGAGCAGCTTCACGGCCTGGATGCTTTCCAGGGTCGAATCGAACCGGATGCCTTCGTCGACCGTGTGCAATTCGTCGACGATGACGCCGTCGGCGCGCCGCACCGCGATGGGCAGCAGCTCGCCGTCGAAGGCGCCGGCCCGGCTCGCCGCGATGGCACGCTGGTGGCTCTGCAGCGCGTACTGGTCCAGGTCCAGCCGCGAGAGCCCGTACTTGCGCGCGATCATCTCGGCACCGGCGAACTGGCTGAAGTCCAGCGGATAGCGTTCGCGCAGCCGGCCGGCCTGGTACTGGCCGCCCTGGTTGGGGCTGAACATCGGCACGCGGGTCATGCTCTCCACACCGGCCGCGATCACCAGGTCCTGGGTGCCGGACATCACTGCCTGCGCCGCAAAGTGCAGGGCCTGCTGGGAGGAGCCGCACTGGCGGTCCAGCGAGGTGCCGGGCACGGACTCCGGCAGCTTCGACGCCAGCACCGCATTGCGCGCCACGTTGGTCGACTGCTCGCCCACTTGTGAAACGCATCCCATGATCACGTCTTCCACGGCGGCGGGGTCGACCCCGGTCTTGTCCAGCAGGCCGTCCAGCAGCTGCGCGGCGAGGTCGACCGGATGCCAGCCGGCCAGCCGGCCGTTGCGACGGCCGCCTGCGGTGCGCAGGGCGGCAACGATGAAAGCTTCGCTCATGAGGTCCTTTCTGCAGCCGGGACGTCCGGCACTGCCGGCATTGTTGCGGCGACGCCGCGGGCCAACTTCGTCGAAAGCGACGAATCGAGGCAGGCGCTTGCATTTCGTCGCTTGCGACGAGGCTGCGCGCTGGGGCCTGCGGCACAGTGGCCGCACCCTCCAGGAGCAGCCGTGGCCACCCGAACCCCCTCATCTCCAGCCCGCGGCCTGCCCGCCGCCTTCGTCGAGGAACTGCGCGCTTTGCTGGGTCCGCGCCTGTCCCTGGCCGAGGCGGTGCGGGCCCAGCACGGACGGGACGAATCGCGCTTCGCGGCCTGCCTGCCGGATGCGGTCGCCTACGTGGATTCGACTCCCGAAGTCGCGCAGGCAGTGGCCATGTGCGCGCGCCACGGCGTGCCGGTCATTCCCTACGGCGCGGGATCCTCGGTGGAGGGCCAGCTGATCGCGGTGCAGGGTGGGCTCTCGCTCGACCTGTCCGGCATGAACGCGGTGCTGGCGCTGCGCCCGGACGAACTCTCCGCCACCGTGCAGGCCGGGGTGACCCGCAAGCAGCTGAACGAAGCGCTGAAAGGGACGGGCCTGTTCTTTCCGGTGGACCCGGGTGCGGATGCCACCCTCGGCGGCATGTGCGCGACGAGGGCCTCCGGCACGGCGGCCGTGCGCTACGGCACCATGCGCGAAAACGTGCTTGGGCTGACGGTGGTCACGGCGACGGGCGAGGTGTTCCGCCAGAGCAGCCGGGCGCGCAAGTCGGCCGCCGGTTACGACCTCAAGAGCATCTTCATCGGTTCGGAGGGAACGCTGGGCGTGATCACCGAGGTGACGGTGAAGCTGCACCCGGTCCCCGAGGCCATGTCGGCCGCGGTGGTGAACTTCCCCAGCCTGTCGGCCGCGGTGGCCACCGTCATCCAGGCCTTGCAGATGGGCGTTCCGGTGGCGCGCAGCGAATACCTGGACGCCGCCAACATCCGCGCCATCAACGCCTACAGCAAGACACAGCTGCCCGAGTCCGACCTGCTGTTCTTCGAATTCCACGGCAGTCCCGCCGCCGTCGAGGAACACGCGAAGATCGTCGAGGACCTCGCGGCGCAGAACGGCGGCCGCGACTTCGAGTGGGCGCTGCATCCGGAAGACCGCACGCGCCTGTGGGAGGCGCGGCACACCGCCTTCTTCGCACTGCTGCAATCGCGCCCCGGATGCCGCGCCGTCCTCACCGACACCTGCGTGCCGATCTCGCGGCTGGTGGATTCGATCACCGGCGCGCGGGCGATCCTGGACGCGTCCGGGTTGCCTTGCGCCATCGGCGGCCATGTCGGCGACGGCAACTTCCATTGCGCGATCCTGGTGGATCCCGACTCGCCCGCGGAGGTGGAGGAAGCCGAGCAGCTCAACGCCCGCATCGTCGCACTGGCGCAGGCCATGGACGGCACATGCAGCGGCGAGCACGGCGTCGGGCTGCACAAGATCCGCTACCTCGCGGGTGAAGTCGGCGAGACGGGGCTTGCGCTGATGCGGCAGCTCAAGCACGCATTCGATCCGCAGAACATCATGAACCCGGGGAAGACCATTGCCTGAAGGCTTCACAAGGATCGTCGCTTCGGACGATGTTGGCGCCCGGTCTTCTTCCGACACTGGACACCATCCCCGGCTGCGCCGGGCTGAGACGAGAGAACCGATGTACCAAGGCAAGAGCATCCGGGTGAGCGCGATCGGAGACGGGTTCGTGGAGCTGTGCTTCGACCGCGCCGAAGAGCCCATCAACAAGTTCGACGCCCGCACCGTGGCCGAACTGAAGGAAGCCGTCGCGGTGATCGCCGCGAGTCCCGGCCTGCGTGGGGTCCTGGCGACCAGCGCCAAGGAGGTCTTCGTCGTCGGCGCCGACATCACCGAGTTCGGCGAGAAGTTCAAGCTGCCGCACACCGAACTGGTGGAGGACGTGCGTTCCTCCAACGAGGCGTTCGTCGCACTGGAGGACCTGGCGCTGCCCACGGTGGTCGCCGTGGACGGCCACGCACTCGGCGGCGGCTTCGAGTTTGCCCTGGCTTGCGCGCTGCGCGTCATGTCGCGCAAGGCGCTGGTCGGGCTGCCGGAAGTGACGCTCGGCCTGTTTCCGGGCTTCGGGGGCACGGTGCGGCTGTCGCGCGTGGCCGGCCCCCAGGCGGCCGTGGAATGGATCTCCGACGGCAAGCCGCGCGGCGCCGATGCCGCGCTGGCCGCCGGCGCGGTCGACCTGGTGTGCGACAGCAGCGAGCTGCGCGTCGCCGCGCTCGACCTGCTGCTGCAGGCGGCGGAGGGCGGCATCGACTGGCGCGCGGCCCAGGAGCGCAAGCGCAAGCCCGTCGACGGCAACGGCTCCGGCCGCTGCGCCGGCTTCGCCCAATGGCGGGCCAGGGTGGCGCTGGCCAGCGCCACCCACCAGCCCGCCGCGCTGGCGGCGGTGGACCTCATGGAACGCGCCGCGTCGCTCGACCGCGATGCCGCGCTGGCCCTGGAGAGCGAGGCATTCGCCCGCGTTGCCCACACCCAGGCGGCGTCCTCGCTGGTGCAGGTTTTCCTGAGCGAGCAACTGGTGAAGAAGGCGGCGCGGCGCCGCATGCAGGGCGCGCGGCCGGTGCGGCAGGCGATGGTGCTGGGAGCGGGGATCATGGGAGGCGGCATCGCGCTGACCAGTGCCCGTCACGGCATCCCGGTACGCCTGAGCGACCCTTCGCCCAAGGCGCTCGACGGGGCGGTAACCGAAGCCGCACGGCTGCTGGCCCGGCAGGTGAAGTCCGGGCGGCTGAGCGCCGGGCAGTCCGAATCGGCCTTGCGCGCCATCACGCCGCAGGCCGGCAGCGAGGGCATCGCCGCCGCCGACGTGCTGGTGGAAGCGATCGTCGAGCGCCTTGAAACCAAGCACCAGGTGCTCCGTGCGCTGGAGCGGCAGCTGCATGACGGCACGGTGCTCGCGAGCAACACCTCCAGCCTGCGCATCGACGACATCGCCCGGGCCCTGCAACGGCCGGAGCGCCTGGTCGGCATGCACTTCTTCAATCCGGTGTCATCGATGCAGCTCGTCGAGGTGGTGCAGGGCAGCGCGACCAGTGACGAGGCAGTGGCCACGGCGGTGGCCTATGCGTGCGCCATGAAGAAGACCCCGATCGTGGTGAAGGACGGTCCCGGCTTCCTCGTCAACCGTGTCCTCATGGCCTACACCGGCGCCGCGCTGCGCCTGATCTCCGATGGCGCCGACTACCTGGCGATCGATCGGGTCATGGAGGCCTTCGGCTGGCCGATGGGACCGTCGTACCTGCAGGACGTGATCGGCATCGACACCGGCAGCCACGTGGCGGACGTGATCGCCGCGGGCTACCCGCGGCGCATGCCGCTCCTGGAACGTGACGCACTGAAGCTGATGCTGGCGCAGGGCCGGCTGGGGCAGAAGAGCGGCGCCGGTTTCTACCGCTACGAGCGCGATGCCGGTGGCCGCGCGGTCAAGAAGGTCGATCCTGCCACGCAAGCACTGCTTGCCACCTTGCAGCCGGCGGGCCCGCGCAGCTTCGACGATGAGGAAATCGTCGACCGCCTGATGCTCCCGTTCGTGGTGGAGGCGGCGCATGCGCTGGAAGAGGGCGTGGTCGCCACGCCCGCCGAACTGGACATGGCGCTGCTGCTGGCGCTGGGCTGCCCGGCCTACACGGGTGGGGCCCTGAAGTACGCCGACTGGCTGGGCCTCGACGAGGTGGTGCGACGCTGCGATGCCGTGCGCGCCCACGGGCCCATGTACGAACCCACGCCGCGCATGCGGCAACTGGCCGCCGGCGGCGGCACTTTCTACGCCCAGGGAGGCTTTTGATGCAACTCGGTTCCGACATTGCCGCCGTGGTGACCGGCGGCGCCTCCGGCCTCGGCGCGGCCACGGCCCGGCGCCTGGCCGCGCAGGGTGTCAAGGTGGCCCTGTTCGATCTCAACGCGGAGCTCGGCGAGCAGCTCGCCCGGGAAATCGGCGGCATCTTCTGCCGGGTCGACGTGACGAGCGACCAGGATGTGGAAAGCGGCTTGCGCCATGCGCGCGAGGCGCACGGACAGGAGCGCATCCTGGTCAACTGCGCCGGCACCGGCAACGCCATCAAGACCGCGAGCTTCGACAAGGCCAGCGGCAAGCCGCGCCACTTCCCGCTGGCTGACTTCGAGAAGATCATCCAGATCAACCTGATCGGCACCTTCCGCTGCATCGCCAAGTCCGCCGCCGGCATGCTGGCGCTGGCCCCCATGGCCGACGGCGAGCGCGGGGCGATCGTGAACACGGCTTCCGTCGCGGCGCAGGATGGGCAGATCGGCCAGGCCGCTTACGCGGCCTCCAAAGCCGGCGTGGTGGGCCTGACGCTGCCGGTGGCGCGCGACCTCATGGCCGAAGGCATCCGCGTGAACACCATCCTGCCCGGCATCTTCGACACCCCGCTGCTGCAGGCCGCGCCGGACAACGTGAAGGCCGCGCTCGCCGCCTCGGTGCCCTTTCCCAGGCGGTTCGGCCGCCCGGAGGAATTCGCCCAGGTCGCCGAGATGCTGATCACCAACGGCTACATGAATGGCGAAGCGATCCGCCTCGACGGCGCGATCCGCATGCCGCCGCGCTGAGCGCAGCCGCCCCGGGTGATCCGGGGCGCCGGGCTGCTCAGGCCGCCACCAGGTCCTGTTGCTTCAGCGGTGCCGCGCGCGCGCTTTCGAAAGCCGCGCGCAGCTCCTGCTCGCGCGCCTTCGCCGGCGGGACGCTCGCTTCCTTGACGTGCCCATAACCGCGGATCGCCAGCACGGCGCCGGCCAGGGCGACGGCGTGCGCATGGTTGTGCGCCGCCAGTTGCGCCGCGATGGTGCGCAGCAAGGCCTCGTAGTCCGTCACCAGTCCGCGTTCCATGCGGCGTTCCGCGGTGTAGCCGAACACGTCCAGGGGCGTGCCTCGCAGGAAACGCAGCCGCGCCAGGCCCTTCATCAGCGGCAGGATCCAGGCGCCGAATTCACGCTTGACCAGGTGGCCGGTGCGCGGATCGCGGCGCGACAGCAGCGGCGGCGCCAGGTGGAAGCGCAGCTGCGCGGCCCCATCGAACTGGCGGCCGATGTCGGCGTAGAAGGCCGCATCCGCGTGCAGCCGCGCCACCTCATATTCGTCCTTGTAGGCCATCAACCGGTAGAGCGCGGTGGCGGCGGCTTGCGCCAGCGCATCGGAGCCGGGCGCCGCCTGCGCCTCGGCGCGGCTGATGTCCGCGACGGCCGCGCGAAAGCGCTGCGCATAGGCCGCGCCCTGGTAGGCGGTGAGGCGTTGCGCGCGGTCGGCCACCAGTTCGTCGAGCGTCATCGGCGCGACAGCCAGCGGTGCGGCGCCCTGTTGCTGCGCCAGCCGGCGCAGCGCCTGCGGATCGTTCGCCCACAGCCGGCCGAGACGCAGTGCGTGCAGGTTGAAGGCCACCTGCACGCCATTGAGCTCCAGCGCGCGCGTCACGGCTTCCAGCGTGATCGGCAGCCAGCCCTTTTGCAGCGCGACGCCGACCAGGAAGAAGTTGGCGGCGATCGCGTCGCCGCACAGCGCCAGTGCGATGCCGGTGGCGTCCACCCATTCGGCATGGTCCGGTCCGACGCGGGCGGCGATGCGGCGCGCCAGCAGCGTGGTGTCCACCTTCTCGTCGGGGTTGAACTGCACCGAGGCCATCGGTTGCACACGCTCGTTGCCGACCACCCTGGTGCCCTCGGCGAGGGTGCGGTAGACGTCATCGGCCAGCGCCGCGATCAGGTCGAAGGCAAGCAGCACGCCCGCTTCGCCGACGCCCACGGTCTGGGTCGGGATCGCCGTGCCGGCCGGAGCCATGCGGACGTGGCTCAGCACCGCACCGTTCTTCTGCGCCATGCCGGTCATGTCGTACACCGAGGCCTCGAGGCCCTGCAGGTGGGCCGCCATGGCGAGCACCGCCGAGACGGTGATCACGCCGGTGCCGCCGATGCCTGCCAGCATGATGCCCAGGCCGCCGCCGGGCATGGCCCGCGTGACCGGCGCAGGCACCGCGTCGAACAGCGCCTGCGGCACTTCGGCACGGGCGCGCTTGCGCATTTCGACGCCGCTGACCGTCACGAAGGAGGGGCAGAAGCCCTTGGCGCAGGAGTAATCCTTGTTGCAGCTGGACTGGTTGATGCGGCGTTTGCGTCCCAGCGTCGTCTCGACCGGTTCGATCGAGACGCAGCCGGACTGCACCGCGCAGTCGCCACAGCCTTCGCACACCGCCTCGTTGATCACCATCCGGCGCGGCGGGTCGGGCATTTCCTGGCGCTTGCGGCGGCGCCGCTTTTCGGCGGCGCAGGTCTGCTCGTAGACGATGACGGTGCAGCCGGGCAGCTCGCGCATGGCGCGCTGCACCTCGTCGAGGCGCTCGCGCGGGTGCAGCTTCACCCCGGCTGGCAGCGCGCGCAGGTTGTAGCGCGAGGGGTCCTCGCTCACCAGCGCGACCTCCCGCACCCCCTCGGCCAGCACCTGCTGCACCACCATCAGCGGAGTGAGGGGACCGTCGACCGGCTGCCCGCCGGTCATGGCCACGGCGTCGTTGTAGAGGATCTTGAAGGTGATGTTGGCCTTGGATGCGACCGCCTGCCGCAGCGCCAGCAGGCCGGAGTGGTAATACGTGCCGTCACCCATGTTCTGGAAAATGTGCGGTCGCTTCGTGAAGTGGTGCAGGCCGGCCCAGCCCGCGCCTTCGCCGCCCATCTGCGGGCCCAGCAACGTGGTGCCGGGCTTGGCCCACATGGCCATGCCATGGCAGCCGATGCCCCCGAGCGCGATGCTGCCCTCCGGAACGAAGGTGGAGGTGTTGTGCGGACAACCGGAGCAGAAGAACGGCAGGCGCTTCGGGCTGCCGTCGACCAGCGGCAGCAGCGCGCGTTGAAGGGACTGCGCGATGGCCAGCTGTTGCTGCGCCTGGGCATCGAGGCGACCGACGCGCCGCAGCCGTTGCGCAATGAGCTGGGCGAGCTGCAGCGGCTGCAGCTGCACGTCCGACGCCAGCTGCTCCGCGCCATCCTCGTCGCG
Source organism: Ramlibacter sp. (assembly GCA_028292105.1). Classification (GTDB taxonomy): domain Bacteria; phylum Pseudomonadota; class Gammaproteobacteria; order Burkholderiales; family Burkholderiaceae_C; genus Ramlibacter. Next base: position 4,305 of record JAQGMY010000319.1, on the reverse strand, counting down.
CTTGCCGGTGATGCGAGGGCGCTGTGCGTCGTTGTAGAAGAGGGCGGCCGCCTGCGGTTCCATGAAAGCGGCCTTCTCCTCCACGAACAACAGCTCCTCGCAGCCGGCGGCGAACTCGCGCAGGCCTTGCGGCTCCAGCGGCCAGATCATCCCCACCTTGTAGACGTCCAGCCCGAGCGCCGTTGCCCGCTCGCGCTCGATGCCGAGGTAACGCAGCGCCTGCATCACGTCGCCGTAGGACTTGCCGGCCGTGACGATGCCGAGCCGCAGCTGGGGCGTGCCGAATTCGGCGCGGTCGATGCCGTTGGCACGGGCGAAGCGCAGCGCCAGCGGCAGGCGCCAGCGCTTGTGGATGATCTCGTCGCGCGCCGGCGCGAACTGGCCCCGGTAGTGGATGCCCTCGGGCGGCAGTTCGCCCTGGTCGGGCGTGGCAATCGCGAAATCTTCCTCCGGCGCCACGGTGGCGGTCTGCTCGATGCTTTCGTTGACCGTCTTGTAGCCGACCCAGCAACCCGAGTAGCGCGACATCGCCCAGCCAAGCAGCCCGAAGCGCACCACTTCCGCGACGCCGGCGGGGTACAGCACCGGCATCTGGTGCGCCGCCACCGCCTGCTCGCTCTGGTGGGCAATGGTCGACGACTTGCCCGGATGGTCGTCGCCCATCAGAACCAGCACGCCCCCGTGGGGATGGGTGCCCGAATAGTTGCCGTGCTTGAGCACGTCGCCGGAGCGGTCCACGCCCGGCCCCTTGCCGTACCAGAGGGCGAAGACGCCGTCGACGGTGGCATCCTTCATCACCGCCAGCTGCTGCGTGCCCCAGACCGCGGTGGCGGCAAGGTCCTCGTTGACGCCCGGCTGAAACACCACGTGGTGCTGCTTCAGCCAGCTCGCCGCCTCCCACATCGCCTGGTCCACGTAACCCAGGGGCGAACCGCGGTAGCCGCTGATGAAGCCGGCGGTGTCCAGGCCGGCGGCGACATCGCGCCGGCGCTGCGCGATCAACAGGCGCACCAGCGCCTGGGGGCCACTCACCAGGGCGGGCTTGGTGGTATCGGCGTACTTGTCGTCCAGGTGGACGTCACGCAGCGTCACGGCAGGGGAGTTTTCGCTCATGCGGCAAGTCTCGCAGCAGCCCGGGCCGAAATGATCGTCGCTTTCGACGATGTTTTGCCAGCCGCGGCGGCCAAAGATCGGGCAGGCCACGTCGGCCGAATACGAACGGTGCCGCGGCGCGCGGCGGAAGGATCCCGTGGAAATCGAACACGATGGCCGCCCTGGCGATCGCGGGCCGAGGCCTGGCCATGACTGACACCCCCCTCATCGGGTGCAGCGTCGTCGACGGCGTCGCGACGCTGACCCTGCAGCATCCCACCAAGCCCAACCCGATCACCATGCCGCTGCAGCGGGCGCTGCTTGCGCGGCTTCGCGAGCTGCACGAGGACCGCAGCGTGCGGGCCCTGGTGCTCACCGCGGCCGGCCGGGCCTTCTGCGTCGGGGCCGACCTGGAAGAGATGCAGCAGGCAGCGGCCGCCCACGAATCGCTGGGCGCCTGGACCGCCGACTTCATGGCGGAACTGACCAATCCCATCGTGCTGGCCTTGCGCGAGCTGCCGGTGCCGGTGGTCTGCGCCGTCAACGGCGCGGCGGCCGGCGCTGGTGCGGGGCTGGCGATGGCAGGCGACGTGCTGCTGATGGCGCAGTCCGCCTACCTGTACCTGCCCTTCATCCCCAAGCTCGGCATCGTGCCCGACATGGGCAGCAGCTGGCTGCTGCCCCGCCGGCTCGGGCGACAGCGGGCCATGGCACTCACGCTGCTGGGCGACCGCCTGCCGGCGCAACAGGCGGCCGACTGGGGCGTGGCCTGGGCCTGCGTGGCCGACGACACCTTGCAGCAGCAGGCACGCGTGCTGGCGAGGCGGCTCGCGGCACTGCCGGCCGGCGCGGCGCTGGAGGCACGGCGCGCCTACGACGCCGCCGAGCGCAACGACCTGCGCCAACAGCTCGAATACGAACGTTCGCGCCAGCGGGAGCTGATCGACCGGCCGGACTTCCGCGAGGGCGTGCAGGCCTTCCTGGAAAAGCGGGAGCCGGTGTTCCGGTCGCGGGTTTGAGACGATGACGCAGGACGACTGGATCGGGAGCTTGCGTGCCGCCGCGACCAGCGGCAGACCGTGGGCGCGCCATCCGCGTGAACTGGACTGCACATTGGATGCGGCGTACGCGCTGCAGGCGCGCCATCTCGCGGAGCTGCTCGCGCAGACCGGCGATACCGTGATCGGTGCCAAGCTGAGCGTCACCAGCGCACCGGCCATGGAGCGGCTTGGCCTGCGGGCCCCGCTGCTGGGGCCGCTGCTGAGGGGACGCAGCCATGCGAGCGGCGCCAGGCTGCCGCGCGCGGGCTTCTTCGCCTGCATCCTGGAGGCCGAGATCGGCATCGCGCTGCGCGCGGACCTCGATGGCCGGTCCGGCCCGCCTTCCCGCGCCGACATCGTGGCGGCGATCGACAGCGTCTTTCCCACCATCGAGGTGGCGGACAGCCGCTATCTCGATTGGCCGGAAGCGCCCGCTTGTGCCATCGTCGCTGACCTCTCCTATGCCGGTGCCTGGGTACGCGGCGCGCCTTGCGCCGAGTGGCGCGACGTGGATTTGCGCACCTTGCCGGTCACGCTCACGCGCAGCGACGGCGAAAGCCGGTGCGGCAGCGCGGCGGCCGTGCTCGGAGATCCGCTCCATGCGCTGGCACTGGCGGTGGCCGAAGCGGCGTCGCGTGACCGCGTATTGCGCGCCGGCGAAACGATCAGCACGGGAGCCTGCACGGCGCCGTGGCCGGTGGCAGGCGCCGGTCACTTCGTGGCCGACTTCGGCGCCCTGGGCCGGGTGGAACTCACGCTGGAGTGAAGCCGCTAGCTGCACCGCCGGTGCAGCATCCCGTTGCTCAGCACACCGGCATCGCGAGGGGAGCGGTCGTTCCTGAAGTGGCTCGCCGGCTACTTCGATCCGGCACCTAAGCGCCGACCACGGCGGAGGCGCCGCCGTCCACCGGCAGCAGCACGCCGGTGATGTGCTTGCCGGCGTCCGAGGCCAGCAGCAGCACCGCACCCTTCAACGCCTCGTCGTCGCCGACCCGGCGCAGCGGCAGCTGGGCGAGGATGGGTTCGACCGTGCCGGGCGCCAGCAGGTGCCGCGCCATGCGACTGGGAAACACCCCCGGCAGGATCGCGTTGACATTGATGCCCTGCGGCCCCCACTCGCAGGCGAGCGCGCGGGTCAGCGAGGCGACCGCGCCCTTGCTGGCGTGGTAGGCGGCCGCCTGCATGCTGGCGCTGCCGCCGAGTGCGGCGATCGAGGCGATGTTGATGATGCGGCCCTGGCGCCGCGGCAGCATGCTGCGCCGGGCGACCTCGCGCGCCAGCAGGAACACGCTGCGCACGTTGAGGTCCATCACCTTGTCCCACGCATCCAGCGGGTGGTCCTGCGCCGGTGCGCCCCAGGTGGCACCGGCGTTGTTGACTAGGATGTCGACCTGGCCCAGCGTGGCCAGGGCGTGGTCCACCAGGGCCGTCACCTGCGCATCGTCGCGCCCATCGGCAGCGAAGGTGTCCACCGCGTGGCCGGCGGCGCGAAGTTCCGCAGCTGCTTCGTCGAGGTCGCCCTGCTTGCGCGCGGAGATCAGCAGGCGCGCGCCGGCCTCCCCCAGCGCGTGCGCCATCTGCAGGCCAAGACCGCGTGAGCCACCGGTGAGCAGGGCGGTGCGGCCGTGCAGGTCGTGCAGTTGTGAAATGGTGCGGGCAGCGGCCAAAGGAGCTCCGGGGCAGAAATGGGATGCGCGAAGCGTAGGCATCGGATCCCTGCCCGCAATCGTCCGATACGACGAATACGGCGGCGGCGCGGACTGCCACCATCGGCGACCATGGACACGGAACAACTCGATGCTTTCCTGCGCCGCGCGGTCGGTGGCCTCGCCGGACCGATGCGGCTGGAGAAGATCGGCGGTGGCCAGTCGAACCCGACGTTTTTCGTCTCCTACGACAACCGACAACTGGTACTGCGCAAGAAGCCTGCCGGTGACGTGCTGCCTTCGGCGCACGCGGTGGACCGCGAATACCGCGTGATGAAGGCTCTGGCGGCGACGGACCTGCCGGTGCCGCCCGTGCTGCTGTACCACCCGGAGCCGGACGTGATCGGCACGCCTTTCTATGTCATGGAACGGGTCGCGGGCCGTGTGTTCAACGACAACAGCGCGCCCGGCGTGAGCCCAGCCGAGCGCCGCGAGATCTACTTCGCCATGGCCGACACCATGGCCAC
>JAQGMY010000316.1 GCA_028292105.1 Ramlibacter sp. | reverse complement strand
CCGCTGGAGCGCATCGCCAAGGTCACGTCGCAGTCGCGTACCTACATCCCGGGAGGCGTCTGATGCACTCGGTGGAGCTGACCAAGCCGGACGGCCGGCGCATGACGCTCTATGCCCGCTCGCCGCTGCCGCCGGGCCTGGAGGCGCCGAGCCCCTTCCCGGACCCGCTGTCGAACGGTGCCCACCTGCGCTGGCATCCCTTGCGCGGCGAGTGGGTGACCTATGCGGCGCATCGCCAGGGCCGCACCTTCCTGCCGCCACCCGAGTACAACCCGCTGGCGCCGATGACGGACCCCGCCAATCCGACCGAAGTGCCGGTCGGACCGTGGGACGTGGCGGTGTTCGAGAACCGCTTTCCTTCCCTCGGCGGCTTCGTGCCGCCGCCGCCCGACCTGATCGTGCCGACCGCACCGGCGGACGGCCGCTGCGAGGTGGTGGTGTTCGCGCAGGACCGCGAAGGCTCGCTGGCGGGCTTGCCGCTGGACCACGTGGCGCTGCTGCTCCAGGTGTGGGGCGACCGCACCGCGCGGCTCGGCGCCGAGGACAAGATCCAGTACGTGCTGCCGTTCGAGAACCGGGGCGCCGAAGTCGGGGTGACGCTGCACCATCCGCACGGGCAGATCTATGCCTATCCGGTGGTGCCGCCGGTACCGGCGCGGATGCAGCAGGTGGCCGGCCAGTTCCACGCGCGCGAAGGCCGCAGCGCGCTGAGCGCGCACATCGAGGCCGAGCGCCGCGACGGCGTGCGGATGCTCTACGAAGGGCCGCATGCGGTGGCCTTCGTGCCGGTCTGTGCCCGCTACCCTTACGAGGTGTGGGTGGCGCCGATTCGGGCCGTGGAGGGCTTCACGCACCTGCGCGACGAAGAGCGCAGCGACCTGGCGCGCGCGCTGAAGACCGTGTTGATGAAGTTCGACGCCCTGTGGGACCGGCCCTTCCCCTACCTCATGGCCTGGTACCAGGCGCCGACCGACCGCCAGCCCCATCCCGAGTCGCACCTGCACGCCCAGCTGTGGCCGCCGTACCGCACCCGCGATCGCCTGAAGTACCTGGCAGGCACGGAGCTCGCCGCCGGTTTCTTCGCGATGGACGCACTGCCGGAGGAAAAGGCCGCGGAACTGCAGCAGGTGGAGGTGACGGTTTCATGAGCAGCGCCGAATTCGACGCCATCGCGGCGGCGCCCGGCCGCGTCAACCTGCTGGGCGAGCACACCGACTACAACGACGGTTTCGTGCTGCCGGTGGCGATCACCCAGCGCACCCGCGTGGCCATGCGGCGCAACGGCACCGACAGCTTTTCGCTCCATGCGCTGGAGCTGCGTGAGGCGGTGCATTTCTCCTTCCAGTCGGCGCCCACGGAGCACTTCGCCAGCTATGTCTATGGCTGCCTGGCGCTGGCCAAGGAACAGGGCGCGGAGGTGCCGGGGCTCGATATCGAGGTCAGCTCCGAAGTGCCGATGGGGGTCGGGCTGTCGTCGAGCGCTGCGCTGGAAGTCGCGACGCTGCGTTGCCTGCGAACGCTGCTGGGCTTGCGCATGGACGACGTGCTGATCGCGCAGCTGGCCCAGCGTGCCGAGATCGAATTTGCCCACGTGCGCTGCGGCATCATGGACCAGATGGCGTCCAGCCTCGCGAGCACGGATCGCGCGCTGCTGATCGACACGCGCTCGCTGGAGCGGCGCGACGTTCCACTGCCGCAGGGAAGCGCCGTGCTGGTGCTGGACTCCGGGGTGCCTCGCACGCTCGCGGGCAGCGGCTACAACCAGCGGCGCAGCGAATGCGAGGCGGCGGCGCGGCAACTCGGCGTGAAGTCGCTGCGCGACGTGCGGCGGCTGGAGGACATCGAGGCGCTGGGTGACGAGCTGCTGCGCCGGCGGGCACGCCACGTGTTCACCGAGAACGCCCGCGTGCTGCAGGCGGTGGAATCGCGCGACGCCGCGGCCTTCGGCCAGCTGATGAACGCGTCGCACGCCAGCCTGCGCGACGACTACGAAGTGTCGACGCCGGAACTCGATTTCCTGGTGTCCTTGCTGCAGGCGCAGGAAGGTGTCTTCGGTGCGCGCCTGACCGGCGCCGGCTTCGGGGGCGCCTGCGTGGCGCTGTGCGCGAAGGATGCGCTCCACGAGGTCGCCGGCGAAGTGCTGGCGCAGTACATGGCCAAGGGCTACGACGGCAGGCAACTGGTGCCGTGAGCGCCGCGGTGCGCAAGCAGGCTTGCACACCCTACGGAAACCCGAAAACCCGTAGGGTGTGCAAGCTTGCTTGCGCACCATCCCCGGCCTACTTGTGCCCCATCCCCTTTTGCTCCCACTGCCAGGCGTGGGCGATGATGGTCTCGATGTCCGGGTACTGCGGGTTCCAGCCCAGCTCGGTGCGGGCGCGCTTGGCGTCGGCCACCAGCACCGGCGGATCACCGGCGCGCGGCGGATCGTCGCGCAGCGGGATGGGATGGCCGGTCACGCGCCGGGCCGCTTCGATCACCTGGTTGACCGAATGACCGGCCCCGTTGCCCAGGTTGTAGACGGTGCTCTGCGCGCCCTCGCCGAGCTTGCGCAGCGCCAGCAGGTGGGCGGTGCACAGGTCCTGCACGTGGATGTAGTCGCGGATGCAGGAGCCGTCGGGCGTCGGGAAGCTGGAGCCGAAGCGGGAGATGAACTCGCGCCGGCCCGAGGCCACCTGCAGCACCAGCGGGATCAGGTGCGTCTCGGGCTCGTGGCGCTCGCCCAGCGTGCCATCCGGATGGGCGCCGGCCGCATTGAAGTAGCGGAAGGTGATGTAGCGCAGGCCGTAGGCGCTGGCGTAATCTTCCAGCACCGTCTCGACCGCCAGCTTGCTCTTGCCGTAAGGGTTGATCGGCTGCTTGCGGTGCGTCTCGGTCATCGGCACCTCCACGGGATCGCCGAAGACGGCGGCCGTGGACGAGAAGATGAACTGCTTGACACCGCATTCCAGCATCGTGTCGAGCAGCGTCAGCGTCTGCACCAGGTTGTTGCGCCAGTACTTGGCCGGGGCGGTCATCGACTCACCGACCAGGCTGGCCGCGGCGAAGTGCATCACGCACTGCGGCTCGAACTCCTGCAGCACCGCGCGCATGAAGGCCGGATCGCCGATGTCGCCGCTGCGCAGGGTGGCGCCCTCGACCACAGCTTGCTGGTGACCGGTCGCGAGGTTGTCGACCACCACCGGGTGGTATCCGCTCTCGCGCAGCATGCGGACCATGTGCGAGCCGATATAGCCGGCGCCGCCGGCAACGATGACACAAGGCAGGTTGTCTTTCATGCGGTTTCCAGTGTCTCACGCGACGGCGCGACGTCTGCCGCGGGTTCCGCGCTCCCTTCAGCGGGCCCGACGTCGACCAGGTAGCACGCCATCGCTTCTTCCAGCGTGGGCATCACCAGGCCGCGTTCGCTGCCGAGCACGGAGTAGCGCGGGCGTGGCGCGGTCTGGTCGAGCGAGGCGCCGGGAACGCCGCGCACCAGGCCGGTCGGCAGGCCCGCGCCTTCGGCGGCCATGCAGGCGAAATCGGCCCAGCTCGCGGCGCCCTGGTTGGCCAGGTGCCAGATGCCGGACTCGCCGTCGATCAACAGGTCCAGCGTGGCTTGCACCAGGTGCGGCACGTAGGTTGGCGAGACCCACTGGTCGTGCGCCGCCTCCCAGGGCTGGCCCCGACGCAGCGCTTCCAGCGCCAGCGTGATGAAGTTGTGGTGGTCCCAGGGGCCGAAGAAGGCGGCGGTGCGGATCGTCAGCGCGTCCGGCGCGCAGGCCAGGATCTGCGTCTCCGCCTCCCGCTTGGAACGGCCATAGGCGTTCAGTGGATGTGCCGCATCGCTCTCGACGTACGGGCGTTCGCCGTGGCCGTCGAACACGAGGTCGCTGGAGAAGTTCACCAGCCGCACGCCATGCCGCGCGCAAGCTTTGGCCAGCGTCACCGGGCCGTTCACGTTCTCGCGCCAGTTGCGCGGGTCGTTCTCGGCGTCGTCCACGCGCACGTAGCCGGCGGTGTTGATCACCGCCCAGGGCTGCCAGCGCGCCAGGGCGGCGTCGACCGAAGCGGGGTCCGCCACGTCCATGTCCTGGCGCCGCAGCAGCACGCAGGGCAGGCCGCGGACTTCGCACAGCCGCGCGAATGCCTTGCCCAGCGTGCCGGTGGCGCCGGTCACCAGCAACGGCCGGCCCTGCACCGGCATGGACTCGATCGGGCCGTGCGGCGGGAAGATCAGCCGCTCGGCGCGCTGCCACCAGCCCGGGCCTTGCAGCACCGGGTGATCGGGTGTCTCGCCATGACCGAGCTGCCTGGCCAGCGTCGCCAGTGCGGTCGGCCGCGGTGGTGTGCTGCGCACGTCCCACAGGCCGGGCTCGTAGTGCCCCTCGTTGCGGGTCACCAGGCTGTTCCAGTCGAAGCTGCCGAAAGCGGCCCAGCAGGTGACGGCGCGGACATCGTGCCCCTCGGCGCGCACTGCATGCGCGGCATCCCACGCCTGCCGCAGCCAGCGCAGTTGCTCCTCGCGCGTGCAGCCGAGGTGCGCTTCGGTGATGGCCATGGGCAGGCCGTAGCGCTCGCCGGTCTCGCGCAGGCGCTCGCGAAAGCTGCCGATGATGGAGCCGCCGACACGCACCGTCTCCACGTCCGCGTAGCGCTGGCGGCCGTTGCCGCCCACGGCCTGTGCCGGATAGAACTCGATGCGGTCGTCCAGGTGGCGCTCGCTGGTCAAGTAGCTGTTGATGCCGATGATGTCCGGGGGGCAGGGCTCCTGCCGGAAGAATTCCAGCTGTTCCTCGCTTGCGCCCGAGCGCCGCAGGTACTTCCACAATCCATGCTCCGGATCGACGCGGCCGGCCAGCAGGTCGAACGAGAGCCAGCGGCGCAGGTTCTCGAAATTGGCCTGGTACTGCAGGCGCGGCGAACTGGTGGCATGGCCGAGGTCCTCGGTCTGCACCAGCATGGCGGCCGGGTTGACCTTGCGCACCGCGCGCATCGCCAGCACCGTCGCGCGCATCTGCACCAGCAATGCGCGCACGAAGCTGACGTCGTCGCAGTGGTGCGGATACCAGTGGCCGTACAGCCCGCTGAACCTGGCGGTCGTGAGCGGCTCGTTCACCGGCGTGTAGGCATCGATGTGGGGATAGCGCTCGGCCACCCGCGCCGCGTACTGCGCGAGCAGTTCGGGAAATTGCGGATCCAGCAAGCTGGTCCAGGCCGGGCCGCTGCCGTGGTGCACCAGGCCGGCGATCGGCGCGACGTTCAGCTCGCGCAGGCGGGCGATGCGCTCATCGCTCCACTCCCAGCGGTAGCTGCCGCGCTCTTGCTCCGTGCGCTCCCACACCATGGGGAAGCGCATGCGGGTGATGCCGAGCCCCGCCAGCCGGTCGAGGTCGTCCAGGCGCGTTTCGAAGCCGCTGGCGGGCAGCTGGTCGTTGAACCGGTCGCCCACCCGGTTCAGCGTGCATTCGGGGCCCGCCCAGAGCTCGAGCGGCATCAGGCCGAGACCGGCGCCGACAGCGCCGCCGCTGCTTCGCTGCCTTCGGCCTCCGCCGCGCGCAGCTTCTTGAAGGTGGCGAGCGCCTGGCCCACCACCTGGTCCATGTTGTAGTACTTGTACGTGGCGAGGCGGCCCACGAAGGTCACGTTGGGCGTGTTCTCGGTTTCCGCCTCGTACTTCCGGTACAGCTCGGCGTTCTCCGGCCGCGGCACCGGGTAGTACGGGTCGCCCTCCGCGCAGGGATATTCGTAGACCACCGAGGTGCTGGCGTGCTCCTGGCCGGTGATGTGCTTGAACTCGCTGATGCGCGTGTAGCCGTAGTCGTTGGGGTAGTTGACGGTGCCGACCGGCTGGAACTGCTCCCTGGGGACGTTGACGTGCTCGAAGCGCAGGCTGCGGTAAGGCAGCTTGCCGTACTTGTAGTCGTAGAAGGCATCCACCGGACCGCTGTAGACCATGTGCTTCCACGGGATCACGTCGACGATGTCGCGGTAGTCCGTGTTCAGCATGATCTTGATGTTGGGATGGGCCAGCATCTTCTCGAACATGCGCGTATAGCCGTGGCGCGGCATCGCCTGGAACTTGTCGGCGAAATAGCGGTCATCGCGGTTGGTGCGGGTCGGCACGCGGGCCGTCACGCTGGCGTCCAGCTCGGAAGGGTCCAGCGCCCACTGCTTGCGCGTGTAGCCGCGGAAGAACTTGTTGTACAGCTCGCGGCCGACCTTGCTGACCACGACGTCCTCGGAAGTCTTCACGTGCTCGACCTTTTCCGCCACCGACTCGAAGAACTTCTCGACTTCGAAGGAGGTGAGGTTCAGGCCGTACAGCTTGTTGATGGTGTCCAGGTTGATCGGCATCGGAACCATCTGCCCGTCGACGCTGGCCAGCACCCGGTGCTGGTAGGGCCGCCACTCGGTGAACTGCGACAGGTAGTCGAAGATGTCTTCCGAGTTGGTGTGGAAGATGTGCGGGCCGTAGGGATGGATCAGGACGCCGTGGTCGTCGTACCGGTCGTACGCATTGCCGCCGATGTGCGGCCGCTTGTCGACGATGAGGACCCGCTTGCCGAGCTGCGTGGCGAGCCGTTCGGCCAGCACGCTGCCGGCAAAGCCGGCGCCGACGATGAGGTAATCGAATCCGGCACGGCCGGGAACGGTCGCCGCTGCGGCCCGTTCGAGTTCTTGGCTGATCTTGTCCATCTGGCTTCTCTCTTGACTGTGGAGGAAGCCGGGGCGGCCGGGAGGCCACATCCCGGCCGTGGGTGGTTCAGCCCGCGACGGCTGCCGACGCCGCGTGGGCGCGCGCCAGTTCCTTGGAGATGTTGGCGACGGCCGGCAGCTCCTGCGCTTCGCGCGCGGCTTCCGCCTGCGCGATCAGCTCGCCCATGGCCGCCGCCGTCGCGTCCCAGGACGTGCGCGCGATGATGTCGGCGACGGCGCGTTCATGCTGCTGGCGCGCCTCGGGCGTGGCCTGCATGAAGTCTTCGCAAGCCTGCACGAAGCCGGCGGCGTCCGCGTGGATCGGCACCACGTGCCCATAGGGTTCCACCACGTCGCGGATCGCCGTGCTCACGCACGGCCGGCCGCACGCCATGTATTCGAGCGTCTTCGTCGGGCTGATGAAGCGGGTGGATTCGTTCAGCGCGAAGGGCAACAGGCACACGTCCCAGCCGTTGATGAACCCCGGCAGGTCGTTGTAGCCCTGCTGGCCCAGCCAATGGATGTTGGGGCGCTGCGGGCAGCTGGCCGGGTCGATCTTCACCACCGGGCCGACCATCACGAACTGCCAGTCCGGCCGCAGATCGGCCATGCCGGCAATCAGTTGCAGGTCGATGCGCTCGTCGATCACGCCGCAGTAGCCCATGCGCGGATGGGCGATGTCCCTTTGCAGCGGATGGTCCTGCATGCCGCGGCGGAAGTGCAGCGCATCGACGCTGCTGGGAAAGCAATGCACGTTGGGGTGGCGGGACTTCTTGGCGTTGTACAGACTGCGACCGCCCGTGAACACGACGTCGGCGGCCTTGAACAATGCCGCCTCCTGGTCCAGCAGTTCCTGCGGCGCGTGCTTGAACGCGGAGAGTTCGTCCATGCAGTCGAACACGATGCCGTCCGGCTCGAGCTTGTCGGCCATGGGCAAGGCCATCGGCGTGTAGAACCACACCCAGTAGTCGCGGACGTCCAGTTCCTTCATCGCCTTGCTCACCAGCCGTTGCAAGGCCGCCTTGTGCTCTGGATGGAAACCGTGGGCGGCGCCGCGCAGGTGGGGCCGCCAGACCTCCACGCCCGGCGCGGCGTCTATGGTTTCGATGCGGTCCTCGGCCGATCCCGGCACCGGCTCTTCGATGAAGATCACGGGCCAGCGCGCGGCCAGGCGCGACAGCAGGTGCTGTGGCCGTTGGTAGACAAAGCTCCAGCGCAGGTGGGAGAAGACAACTAGGGTTTTCATGGGCCACATTCTGCGGAGGGAATGCCCAGCAGTGGCGGCAAGCAAGAGCAAATGGATCGGGTCCTACGCCTCTGTACGACAGCTCTGGCGATCCGTGATTGCGCTCGCATCCGCCATGCAGCGCGGCGCTTTCTTCGTCCTACCGCACCCGTCCGGACACGTGCCACGTCGTACCGGACCTGCGTCATCAGCATCGCCCCTTTGCAAAGGAGAATCTCCATGACCCTGAAATCTTCCGGCCTCCTCGCTGCCGTCTTTTCCGCCGCCTTGCTGGCGTCCGGTTGCGCGATGAACCACGGGCAACACTCCGGCATGGGTGCCGGTGCGGCGCCGCAAAGCGCGAGGCTGAGCGCAGCGGACGCGGCCTTCGTCGCCACTGCGGCCAGCAACGACATGTACGAGATCCAGGTGTCGCGCCTGGCCCTGGAGCGCGGCTCCAGTGCGCAGGTCAAGAACTATGCGCAGATGCTCGTGAACCACCACACCGCGTCCAGCGACCAGTTGATGACGATCGTGCGCGCCAAGGGCATGACGCCGCCGGCCGCGCTGCCGGCCGACAAGCAGGCCAGGATCGCCGAGTTGTCGCGGCTACAAGGCGCGGAGTTCGACCGCCAGTACATCCGCGTCTCGGGCGTGCAGGACCACCAGACGGCGATCACGATCTTCGAGCAGGCGTCGCGCACGCTGGCCGACGCGGACCTGCGCGGTTTCGCCACCAACACCTTGCCGGTCCTGCGCCAGCACCTCCAGGGTGCGCAAAACATCGCAGGAACGCTGGCGGGTTGAGCGAACAGGCCTTGTCGAGCTTGCAGGCGAGGGCAGGTGGTGGAAGCATGGAGCGCACCTGCCCCGCCCTGCCGCCCCTCCATGCGCTATACCTCCGCCGAACATGACGCTTTCGCCCGCGACTTCAATCGCGACAGCGTCGTCATCCTGAAGAACCACATCCCGCGCGAAAAGCTGCAGCGCTGGGCTGAAGCCTTTCCGCCGCTGCTGCAGGCGCAGATCGCGCGCGAGAAGGAGACATCGAGCCGCGGGGCGCAGCGTTACTACGTGACGTTGCCGTTCCAGGGCATCTTTGCCGACCCCGAGATCTACCAGGACGGCGACCTGCTCGCGATCGTCGAACGCGTGGCGGGTCCCGAGCCGGTGATGTGCCAGTTCGCCTCCGACACGCCGCTGCAGGGCTCCGAGTACCAGCCCTGGCATGCGGACACACCCGCGTTGTTCCCGGAATGGGGCAGCAACGACACGCCCTCCTTCCAGCTGGCGGTGAACTTCGCCCTGTGCGACGTCGGCGAGGAGAACGGCCCCTTCGAAACCACCTACGGCACCCATCGCATGAACAAGCCCGAGGCGATGGCGGGGCTGCAGTCGGGCGCCATCGCGCAGCATCGGCTGCCGATGCAGATGGGGGATGTGATGATCCGCGACGTGCGCGCGGTGCATCGCGGCACGCCCAACTACACCGACCAGCCGCGGCCCATGGTGGTGATCGGCTACAGCCGCCGCTGGTACAACCGGCCCGAAGTGCAGATCCGCGTGCCGCGCAGCGTCTGGGAGACGCTGTCGCCCATCGGCCGCAGCCTGCTGCGCCATAACCCGGTCGTCGAGGACGACCAGTTGCTGCAGGGGGAAGAAACCTATCGCAGCTTCGCCTACTGAGGACATCGATGCAGAGAGAAGACGTGCAAGCGACATGGCCGGTGCAGCACCAGCCGCTGGTGGTGCTCGGCGCCGGCGAGTTGCGCCTGGTGCTGGCGCCCGAAGCCGGCGGCTCCATTGCGAGCTTCACGCGCCAGTGGCGGCAGGGATCGAGCCGGCGCGAGGTGCATTGGCTGCGGCCGGCCACCGCGTCGGGGCTGGCCAACCGCAATCCGCTGGACATGGCGAGCTTCCCGCTCGTGCCTTTCTGCAATCGCATCCGCGACGGGCGCGCGAGTTTCGAAGGGCGCGAGATCCGCTTTCCTCCCAACCATCCCGCCGAGGACGCGCCACATCCGCTGCACGGCATCGGCTGGCTGCGCCCCTGGGAGGTGCGCTCGGCTTCCAGCTCGCAGGCGGAGCTGGCGCTCGACGTGCCGGCTTCCGAAGCCTGGCCCTGGCATTTCTGCGCGACACAAGCCTTCGTGCTGGACGCCGAGGGACTCACCGTGTCCATGACCATCACCAACCAGGACACGGCAGCGATGCCGGCCGGCATCGGCCACCATCCCTACTTCCCGCACCACCCGGGCACCCGCCTCACCAGCCCTGCGCAAGCGATGTGGCGCGGCGATGCCGAGGTGATGCCGGTGGACCTGCAGACCACCGGCGCAGTGCAGCGCCTGAGCGAGGGCGTGCAGCTGTCGGAACTCGACCTGGACAACAACTTCGTCGGCTGGCAGCACCGCACGCGGGTGGAATGGCCGGCCGATCGGCACGGTCCGGCCCGCAGCCTGCTGATGCAAGCCGATGCGCCGCTGGATTACTTCGTCCTCTACTGCCCCAGCGGCTACGACTACTTCTGCGCGGAGCCGGTGAGCCAGTGCACCGACTGGCTGAACCTGCTGCCGCAGTACGGCGCGGGGCCGCTCGGTGGCGCACGGGTGGCGCCCGGAGAGACGCTCGCCGCGCGTTTCACGCTGCGCCCGCAGTGGGATTGATCGGCGTGCCGCGCGCCGCATGATCCGCACGCGCCTGCTGCTGGACCGCGACTACGTCGTCGCCCCGCTCGACCGGCGGGTGTTCGGGGCGCTGGTGGAGCACGTCGGCCGCTGTGTCTACGGCGGCATCTTCGAGCCCGGGCATCCGCAGGCGGACGAACGAGGATTGCGGCGCGACGTGCTGGCGCTCACGCGTGAACTCGGCGTCAGCATCGTCCGCTACCCGGGCGGCAACTTCGTCTCCGGCTACGACTGGGAAGACGGGGTCGGTCCCGTCGACCAGAGGCCGGTGCGGCTGGACCTCGCCTGGCAGTCGACCGAGAGCAACCGCTTCGGCACCAACGAGTTCGTCGCCTGGTGCCGGGCCGCGAACGTGGAGCCGATGCTCGCGGTCAACCTGGGGACGCGCGGCGCCCAGGCGGCACGCGAGTTCGTCGAATACTGCAATCACCCGGGCGGCAGCGCGCTTGCGGACCGCCGGCGCGGCCACGGCATGGAAGCGCCGCACGACATTCGCGCCTGGTGCCTCGGCAACGAGATGGACGCGCCCTGGCAGATCGGCCAGAAGACCGCCGCCGAATATGGCCGCCTGGCACGGGAGACGGCGCACCTGATGCGCGCGGTGAGCCCCGGTATCGCACTGGTCGCCTGCGGATCATCGAATCGGGATCTTCGCGGCTATGGCCGGTGGGAAAACGAAGTCCTGGAGCACTGCTTCGAGCAGGTGGACTTCCTGTCGGTGCACGCTTATTTCGAGAACCCGCATGCCGACACGCAGGAGTTCCTGGGCAACATCGACCGCCTCGACCTGCAGATCCGCGAAGTGGCTGCCATTGCCGACGCCGTGGCGGCGCGGCGCCGCTCGCCCAAGCGCGTGATGCTGGCGGTCGACGAGTGGAACATCTGGTACAAGGCCCGCTTCGGCGAGCACGCTCGGCAGCCGGGCTGGCCGCGGGCGCCGCGGCTGCTGGAGGAGACCTACAACTTCGAGGACGCGCTGGCGGCCGGCGGTGCCTTGTCGGTGCTGATGAACCACGCCGACCGGGTGAAGGTCGCCTGCCTCGCGCAACTGGTGAACGCGATCGGTGCGATCCGCACGGAGCCGGGCGGTGGGGCGTGGCGGCAGACCATCTTCCATCCGTTCGCACTGGCGGCGCGCCATGCCCGCGGCGAGGTGCTGCGCCCGGTGATCGATGCGCCGGTGCTGCGCGGCCAGACCCATCCCGAGATGCCGGCCCTCGTGGCCAGCGCAAGCCATGACCCCGCGACGGGCCGCACCGCCATCTTCGCGCTGAACCGCGACCTGCGTTCCGAACAGGAGTTGAAGATCGAATTGCGCGGTTTCGCGCCCGTGGCCGCCATCGTCGAATCCTTGCAACTGCACCATGCTGACATGAAGGCCACGAATTCGGCGGACGCCCCCGGCACGGTGGCGCCGCTGCCGCTGGAAGCGGTTGCGGTCCTGGGCGCCACGCTCCGGGTGCGGCTGCGGCCGGCCTCGTGGAACGTGCTGGTGCTGTCGCACGTACCGCCCTGAGCGACAGTTCCTACGCGCCGATGGCAACGAAACCGACAGCGCGCGCCCCGCCGCCACTCAACCATCGCCCCACGAAGGAGCTCTTCATGAAGCGATTGTTGATTGCCATGGCCCTGTGCCAGGCCGCCGCCTTGTCGTACGCGCAAGGCGCGACGGCCACCGCCACCGGAAACGCCACCGCGTCCGCTGCCGCATTCAAGTGCGGCGGGATCGGCAACGAATCCCAGCAGCAGATCAAGGCGGAAGCCGCGCAGCACGACATGCTGCTGACGTTCTCCACCCCGAGTGGGGCTTACCTGGCCGACATCGACGTGGAGATCAGCAGCGGCGGGAAGGTCGTGCTGCAGGGGCGTTGCGGCGGCCCGCTGATGCTGGTGGACCTCTCCGGCAAGGGCAGCTACCAGGTCAAGGCCGTGTCCGACGGGCGCGAGCAGCGCAAGACCGTGACGCTTGGCGCCAAGCCGGCCCGCGTGTCCTTCGTCTGGGCTGCGTCCTGACATGGGCGAGGGTCGTCCGCAACTCGACGAGGAAGACCTGCGGCAGGTCCGGCAGATCTTCGAGTGGTGCCGCACCGGCGCCGCCGAACCCTTGCGCTCCATGCTGCGGCAGGGGCTGCCAGCCAACCTGATGAACGAAAAGGGCGACAGCCTGCTGATGCTGGCGGCTTATCACGGTCACCACGAAGCCGCGCGGGCGTTGCTGGAAGCGGGAGCGGAACCCGACACCGCCAATGACCGCGGGCAGACGCCGCTCGCGGGCGCAGCCTTCAAGGGTGACCTTGCGATGGCCAGGCTGCTGATCGAGCATGGGGCGCGCCCGGAGGCGCCGATGGGCGACGGCAAGACCGCATTCATGATGGCCGCGATGTTCAACCGGCTGGACATCATGCAGTTGCTGCTGGAACACGGCGCCGATCCCGACGCCCGCGATTACCGCGGCATCGGTGCGATCGACGCCGCGCAGCAGACCGGCGCCGGCGAGGCGGTGGAGTGGCTGCGCGCGCGGGCCACGGCGCAGTGAAGCTTCAGGCGGGTTCGCCGATCAGTCCCCGGCAGTAGTCCAGCAGGCCTTCCATCTCGAAGGCCTTGTCGAACACCGCGTCGGCGCCGGCCAGCCGCGCGTGCTCGCGCACCGGATCGCGGGTGTAGTTGGAGAGCACCACGGCGCGCTGCTGGGCCGTTCGCTGCCGGCAGGCGTGCAGTACCTGGAAGCCGTGGCCGGAAGCCAGGAACAGGTCGATCACTGCCAGGTCCCATGCCTGCGGGTTCGCCGCGAGCCAGTGCTCGGCTTCGGCTGCCGTGGACGCCGCATGGACGACGCGCACGCCGTGGATGGAGGCCAGCTCCTCGTGGAGGTGGGCCCGCATCCGGGGGTTGTCTTCGACCAAGAATACTCGCATGGCCTGTTCGCTTGTGAAGTGCGAAGAGATTCTGGCTCTGCTGGGTGACCCGGCGTGTAGGACCCAGGCGCAAGCAGCAGGCTGCGGCACCGATGCACGCGCGCTACGAGCTCATGCGCAGCATTCCTACCTGAGTTTGGGAGGACGCTGACGCGTCTGCGGCGGCGCCATGTCCGATCATTCCGGTCGTTCCAACGAAGGAGATCCGCCATGCCAGCAGGAGCCAGCCCGAAGCGCGAGCGCCAGTACGAGCACATCGAGAAGAGCCTGGAAAAGCGCGGCAAGAGCAAGGCTGAAGCGCAGGAGATCGCCGCCCGCACCGTGAACAAGGTGAGGGCGCAGACCGGCGAAGCCAGGCACGCGAGCGCGCTGTCGAAAAACGACATGTCGCCCTCCAGGCGCGGCGGCCAGCGCTCCCACCGCGGCGAAGGCGGCCGCACGCGCGACCAGTTGTACGAAGAAGCCAGGCGCAAGGGCATCTCCGGCCGCTCCTCCATGAACAAGGAGCAGCTGGAGCGGGCGGTCGGGCGCGGGTGAGCGGCGAATCGACCCGGGCGCAGGTCGTGCCCGCAACGCCGGAACAGCAGCCCGGGACGGCACGACTGTTCACGCTCTGGCTGGAGCAGTCCAGGGACCATGCCGTGGTCGCGCTGGATCCGGCGGGCCTGATCGTCGGCTGGCTGGCGGGCGCCGAAGACATCCTGGGCTTCACCGCCGAAGAGGCACTCGGGCGGCACATCGCGCTGATCTTCACCGAAGAAGACAGGTCCAAGGGTTTCCCGGACTACGAGCTGAAGGTGGCGATACGGGACAGCTACTGCGAGGATTCACGCTGGCACCAGCGCAAGGACGGCGTGC
>JAQGMY010000295.1 GCA_028292105.1 Ramlibacter sp. | reverse complement strand
GATCGTGTTGCTGGCAGCCTGCTCGTAGCCTATGGGGGCGGCCGGCGGGCCGAACAGGTGGAACATCCCCCAGGCCACCAGCAATCCGCTGATGGACCCTACCGTGGCCAGCCGCCAGTCGGTCAGGTGATAGTAGATCAGGAACATCGCACCCAGGCTGGCGAGCCACACCGGGCTGCCGCTGTTGCAGAAGTACATCCACGAGAAGAACCAGGGCAGGGTGATCCAGAAGATCGCACTGAAGGTGATGGCCGCCGCCCGGCTCGGGGGAGAGGCGGTGACGCCGGGGATGACCAGCAGGCTCAGCCCGCACGCCGCCATCGCCAGCCGCAGCCACAGGCTCTCGTACTGCTGGGGCAGCAACATGGCCCAGGCGATGTAGAACAGCGGGTGCCCCACCATGGTCGATACCCCGAGCGCGCGGATGCGCCACTGCGAAGGATGCAGAATGGGCTCCACCAGCGGCTTGACGACCTCGGTCGCGGTCCACTGGCGCAGTCGCTGCTTCCGGGCCTCGATGCGTGCGCGCGCTGGCGGGGTATAGGGGCGCCGGTGCAGGTCCTCATTCATGGGTAGTGATCCAAGGTGATATTGTCTCAGCCCAGCGGTTGTACAAATGAGCGGTGATGGGGATACCTGTTAACTTTGACAGTGTTGGCCTGGATGGCATCCTCAGCGACTGGGTAGCGGCACTGAGGGAGTTCTCCGTGGAAGCGGTGGTTGTCCTCGGGCCGGATCCCTTCGGCGGCAGCGACGACCGCCAGGTCGTGGCCGCGCATCCGCCGCTCGTCGCCGAGGCCGCCGCGGCGCTGGCGGAAAGCAACGATTTCGGGGCCCGCTGGCGCGATTCCGATGCGCCGCTCGTCGCCTGGCAGACGATCGCCAAGTCGGACCCGATGCGCACCAGCCGCTGGCGCATGCTGTGGCTGGCGCATGGCTTCCAGACAGTGGTCCGGGTGGAGTTCTCGCTGCCCGCCGGCCGCGCTTTCGAGTGCTTCCTGTTCAGCCCGCGCGAGCTCACCGACCGCTCCGAAGCCGCGATGCTGGCCTGGTCGGCCCTGAACATCTGGCCATTGGTGAAAAGGTCGATCGTGACGGCGCGCTCGACGCTCAGCCCGCGTGAGCGCGAATGCCTGGAACTGGCCTTCCGCGGCATGACGGCGCGCGAGAGCGCCCAGGTGCTCCTTTGCACCGAGCGGACGATCAATTACCACCTCGCCAATGCCATGACCAAGCTGCGGGTGGACAACAAGATGGCGGCGATCCAGCGCGCCTGTTGGCTCGGCGCGCTCTAGAAGCCCGGGCGTTTCCCCGCCCCCAGGCTCCTGGCGGATCGCATGTGCGCGTTTACTCAGCTCATGCACACGTTTATATTCGCGGACATGAGCGACGATTCCGACGACGACGGCACTGCCTCCTTGATGACGCCGGCGAAGCTGGCGCAGCTCAAGATGCGACCGCAGGCGCCGGCGACGCCGGCGGCCTGGCTGGACCAGATGGCCACCGACGCCGGCAGCGGCCATGTGCGCCGGCTCGTCGACATCCGCAAGCAGCTGGAGGCGCAGGCGGGCGGCCCCGGGTGCCAGGCGGTGGCCTCCACCCTGGAGGCCCTGCATACCACCCTGGGCAAGCTGGATTACACCGTCGTCCAGCCGCGCGGGTGGCTGGCGCGAGCCACCGGCAAGGGCAAGGAGGAGGCCGCCAGCTTCATCGCGCAGCACGGCCGCATCGGCCGCGCCGGCGAGGACCTCGCCGACGAAGTCCGCGCCCTGCAGAAGAAGCAGCAGGCCCGGGCCACCGGCCTGGAGCGCACTTACGGCGAAGTGAGCGCCGAGGTGCAGGCGCTGGAAAAGATCATGGACCAGGGCGCGCGCTGGCTGCAGGACATGCGCACGGCCCTCAAGACCCGCCAGGCGGAAGGCGGTGACGCGGCCACGCAACAGCAGATCAGGCAAGACACCGCGCGCTGCGAACTGTTGTTCGCCCGCCTGAAGCAGTTGCGGGCGGCCAGTTCCGCCGTGCAGCAAGCGGTGGAACGCTGCAAGACGGTCACACGCAGCCGCGTGTCGCTCGGCGAATCCTTGCAGGAGACGCTGGACGGGGAGTGGACCGGCTGGCAACGCACCGTTGCGGCCCTGCTGGAGGAAGTCACCGCCACCGGCGCCATCACGCAGGGCGTGGGTGGCGCCAGGGAAGCGCAGGGCGAACTGGAAGCCGCGCTCCGGCAGGCGGGCCAGGCCTGCCGCGCGCTGAACACCCAGGAGCAGGCGCTGGCCGACGAGATCGCCGCGCTGCAAGAGCCCCTGCAAGCCGCTGCTTGAACGTATCCTCGGGGCCATGCCGTTCCTGGCCATCGACATCGGCAACACACGCCTGAAGTGGGCGCTCTATCCGCAAGCCTCGGTGGGCGCGCAGCCGGTCGCCGCCGGCGCCGAATTCCTCGAGAACATCGACAAGCTCGCGGATGGCGTCTGGACCTCGCTGGCCACGCCCGACCGCATGCTCGGTTGCTGCGTGGCGGGAGACGCCGTCAAGCGGCGCGTCGAGGAGCAGATGGAGGAGTTGTGGGACGTGCCGGCCCATTGGGTGGTGGCCAGCGCGGCGGAAGCGGGCCTGAGCAACGGCTACGACCATCCCACCCGCCTCGGGTCTGATCGCTGGGTTGCCATGATCGGGGCGCACCACCGCATGATGGCCGCCGGCCCGCGGCGGCCCATCGTCGTGGTCATGGTGGGGACGGCAGTCACCGTGGAGGCCATCGGCGCCGACGGCCGCTTCCTGGGCGGGTTGATCCTGCCCGGCCACGGCATCATGCTGCGCGCGCTGGAAAGCGGCACGGCGGGCTTGCATGTGCCGACCGGCGACGTGCGCGAATTCCCCACCAACACCAGCGACGCGCTCACCAGCGGCGGCACCTTCGCCATCGCCGGGGCGATCGAGCGGATGGTCCAGCATGTGCGCCAGCACTGCGGCGAGGAGCCGGTCTGCTACATGACCGGCGGTGCCGGCTGGAAGATGGCGCCGCACCTGTCGGTGCCCTTCGAGCTGGTGGAAAGCCTCATCTTCGACGGCCTGCTGGTGATCGCGCAGCAGCGCGCCGTTGGCGCGGGCTGACGCCGCAACCGATGTCCTTGCGGCCTCGAGCCGCAATCCATGCAGTCCTCGCACACGCACTGCATGGATCCCGCATCAAGTCCGGGATGCCACGGGCAGCTCAGCTCGCCAGCCCGTCCACCGCCTGCTGCAGCGCTTGCATTCCCTGGGCCACGATCTGCTCGCGCCAGGCGTCGGTGTCCGTGTAGAAGGCTTCGAACATCCGCTGCTTGATGTCGGCCGCGAGCTCCGGCGGGGCCTCGGGGTGCGCATTGAGCCACTGCTCCCCACGCAGGGCCTGGAAGCATTCCAGCACCGGCAGGGTCCCGTACTCGAGTGCCATGCCGGTGTACTCCGCCTGCGGACACTCTTCGACAACCGACGTCCACATCAAGCCGGTGAGGAAAGCCGACGTCGACGAGCCATCGTAGATCGAGGTGATCGGCGTCCTGCCGTCGCCGCCCCACCAGGCCCGCGTACGCGCCACCGCGGCGGCATCGTCGGGGCCGGCGTAGATGCGCTCGCCAACCCCGTTCGGCCCCAGACCCGTGTGCACGTCGATCCAGCCGATGCGCCCGGCGCGGCGGCCGTGGGTGCGCAGCACTTCGCGCAACGCCAGGTTGCTCCAGCTCGGCGCCGTGCCGCCGAAGAACATGCCTTCGGGATATTCATGCTGGCCGCCCGACACGGCCGCCTGGTAAGCCTTCAGGCCGTGCACGGCGACATAGCTTTCGATCGCCTGCTGGTTGCCGGCGCTCGGCGGCCATTCTTCGGGCAGCAGCAGCGGATGCACTTCGCGGTAATGCACGTTCTGCGGCAGCGGCGCCGAGAAGTCGTGGAAGTTGCGATTCAGGTCGACGTTCTCGTGCGTCGTGCGCCGGATATGCGAAAAGCCATAGGGATTGAGCGCGTGGATGTAGAGCACCGCGACGCCTTGCGCGGCGGCGCGCGCGCGGAAAGCGGCATCGCGCAACGCTGTCACCTGCACGCCGCTGCCGCAATAGCCTTCGACCCCGTGGCAGCCGCTGCTGACGACCAGCACGCGCGCAGCGCTGGCATCGCCTGCGCGTGCCACGTCCATGGCCAGCGCTTCGCCGTGGCGCCCGGGCAGCGGGTGCGTCTTCGATTCGACCTGCAGTCCGGCGTCGGCCGCCGCCTGCAGGAACTTCCGGCGCGCTTCGGCGTAGCTGTGCGAGAACGCCTCCCCCACGCCGCTCATTGAGCCAGCCATTCCTCGGCCAGCCGCACCCAGTAGGTGGCACCCAGCGGGATCAGGTCGTCGTTGAAGTCGTAGCTGGGGTTGTGCAGCATGCAGGGGCCGCCGCCGTGGCCCATCTCGCGGTGGCTGCCGTCGCCGTTGGCGATGAAGCAGTAGGCCCCGGGTTTGGCCTGCAGCATGAAGGCGAAGTCTTCGGCGCCCATGGTGGGCTCCTGCACCTGCACGTTGTCCTCGCCGACGATGGAGACCATCACCTTGCGCGCGAACTCCGCCTCGGCGGCCGAATTGATCGTCGCCGGATAGTTGCGCACGAACTCGAATTCACACGCTGCCTCGTGGGCGGCACAGACGTGCTCGGCCACCTGCCGCATGCGCTTTTCGATCATTTCCTCGACTTCGGGCCGGAAGGTGCGCACGGTGCCCTGCAGCTCGCAGCTGTCCGGCACCACGTTGGTCGCCTCGCCCGCATGGATCATCGTCACCGAGATCACGCCCGCGTCGATCGGCTTCTTGTTGCGGCTGATGATGGTCTGGAAGGACTGAACGATCTGGCAGGCGATCGGCACCGGGTCGATGCCCAGGTTGGGCATCGCGGCATGGCTGCCCTTGCCGCGGATCACCACCTTGAATTCGGCGGTGGACGCCATCACGGGACCGGGGCTCACCGCGAACTTGCCCAGCTGGCTGCCCGGCCAGTTGTGCATGCCGAACACGGCTTCCACCGGGAATTTCTCGAACAGGCCGTCCTTGATCATCTCGCGGGCGCCGCCGCCGCCTTCTTCGGCCGGCTGGAAGATCAGGTACACCGTGCCGTCGAAGTTGCGGTTTTTGGCGAAGTGCTGCGCGGCGGCGAGCAGCATGGCGACATGGCCGTCGTGCCCGCAGGCGTGCATGCGGCCGGCGTTCTTGCTGGCGTGCTCGAAGGTGTTGAATTCCTGCATCGGCAGGGCGTCCATGTCAGCCCGCAGGCCGATGGCGCGCTTCGACGTGCCGTTCTTGACGATCCCGACGACGCCGGTGGTGCCCATGCCGCGGTGCACGGGAATGCCCCACTCGGTGAGCTTGCCAGCGACCACGTCGGCGGTGCGCACTTCCTGGAAACACAGTTCGGGGTGGGCGTGGATGTCACGGCGAACCGCGATGATCGACGCGGCTTCGGTGACGATGGAGTCCAGGAGCTTCATGGGGATGGGAGTCGGGCTGGGGGAATGCGTCAGTCTACCCAGCTGCAAGGAGCGTGCCTATTGGGGATATCCGCGACAATGCCGCGCATGGCTGTCTCCACTGCGGCGCCCCGTGCGCTCGAATTAGCGCGCACGCTGGTCGGCATCAACACCGTCAGCGCCAACTCCAACCTGCCGCTCATCCACTGCATCCGCGACGAGCTCGCGCGCCTGGGCGTTCGCTCGCGCCTGAGCTACAACGCGGAGCGCACCAAGGCCAACCTGTTCGCCACGCTCGGCGAAGGCAAGCCGGCCGGCATCATTTTGTCGGGCCATACCGACACCGTGCCCTGGGACGGGCAGGACTGGTCGGTCGATCCGCTCGCGGCGACGGTGCGGGACGGCAAGCTCTACGGCCGGGGCTCGGCGGACATGAAGGGATTCATCGCCACGGCGGTCGCGCACGCGCAGCTTTTCCTCGAGAGCAAGGCGCCGTTCGCGATCCACTTCGCCTTCAGCTACGACGAGGAAGTCGGTTGCTTCGGGGTCAAGGAATTGATCGCCGACATGCGCGAAGCCGGCACCGCGCCGCTGGCCTGCATCGTGGGCGAACCCACCAGCATGGTGCCTGCGATCGCCCACAAGGGCGTCTACCGCTACCGCTGTTGCGTGCGCGGCAAGGAGGCGCACTCGTCCCTGACGCCGACCTCGGTCAACGCGATCGAGATGGCCGCCAAGGTGATAGGCCGCGTGCGCGACATGGCCGAAGGCTTCGAGCGCGAAGAGCCGCGCTACACCGGCTTCGACGTGCCGTTTTCGACCGCCAGCGTGGGCCAGTTCCATGGCGGCATCGCCGACAACGTGGTGCCGCGCGATGCGGAGTTCCGCTACGAATTCCGCGACCTGCCGACGGCCGACGCCGGCGCCATGCAGCAGCAGGTGGTGGCGTATGCGCGTTCGCTGGAACCGCGCATGCAGCAGGTGGCGCCGGAGACCGGCTTTCGCTTCGAGACGATCTGCGAGATTCCCAGCTTCCTCGGATCGGCCGAGGACGACGTCACTCGGCTGGCCATGCGGCTGGCCGGCGAAGAGCGTGTCACGCAGGTGGCCTTCGGCACCGAGGCGGGCCTGTTCAAGAAAGCCGGCATCCGCACGGTCGTGTGCGGCCCCGGCAGCATCGTGCAAGCCCACCAGCCCGACGAGTACGTGACGCTGGAACAACTGGCCCGTTGCCAGGCCTTCATGGAAGGCCTGGCGCAGGTCAGCTCGTTCGGCTGATCCAGGTAGGTTGTGCAAGCTTCGCTTGCGCACCATCGCCGGCCGCACGATGCGCAAGGGGTAGGGTGTGCAAGCTTTGCTTGCGCACCATCCCGGGCTGCATGGTGCGCAAGCAAGCTTGCACACCCTACAAGACGTCAGGTCCGCACGCGACCGTCGCCCGTCAGCATCGACAGCTCGACGAACTTCGAGGCGACGTGGTCGCTCGCGGAGAACGAAACGTTGAAGCCGCCGAAGCTTTCGTTGCCCATGGACTCCAGGCCGGACATCAGCCCTTCGCGCGAAGGCTTGGCGCCGCGCTTGAGCCCTTCGGCCAGCACCTTGGCGGCCAGGTAGCCCTCCATGCTGGAGAAGTTGGCCTGGTAGTCGGAGCCGCCCTTCTTCACTGCCTCCAGGAACTCGCGTGTCACCGGGCGCGCCGCGCTGTACGGCGAGGGCATCACTTGCGACACCACGACACCGGCCGCTTCCTTGCCGAGTTCGTCGGCCAGCGCCTGGGTCCCGACGAACGAGACGTTGAAGAAGGTGCCGCCGAAGCCCGCCGCGCGGGCGGAGCGAATGAACGCGGCGCAGGCCTTGTAGGCACCGATCTGCACGATGCCGTCCGGCTGCGTCGCCACCAGCGCTTTCACCGCCGCGGCGACCTGCACCGAGTTGCGCTCCACCGTCGCCTGTGCGACCGGCTTCATGTTCTGGGCGCCCAGGGCCAGCTCCACGCCTTCGAGGCCGGCCTTGCCGTAGGCGTCGTTCTGGTAGAAGACGGCGATCTTCTTCAGGCCGAGCGAGGTCAGCTGCTTGACGATCAGCGCGGTCTCGTCGTTGTACGAGGCGCGCACGTGGAAGGCGTAGCGGTTGAGCGGCTGGCGCAGTGCCATGGCGCCGGTGAAGGGCGCAAAGAACGGCGTCCTGGCGGCGGTGGCCAGCGGCAGTGCCGCCACGCTGGTCGGCGTGCCGATGTAGCCGAACAGCGCCAGCGGGTCGTCGGCCAGCAGCTTGCGGGTGTTCTCCACGCAGCGGTCCGGCTCGTAGCCGTCGTCCTGGCGCACCAGATCGATGGCGCGGCGGTGCACGCCCCCCTGGGCATTCAGGTGTTCGAAGTAGAGCTTGGCGCCCTGGTGGAACTGGATGCCCAGCTGGGCGGCGGGGCCGGTGAACGGCGCCGATTGCGCAAGCACGATGCGCTCGCCCTGGGCGCGCAGGGCAGGCACACCCAGCAGGGCGGCGGCACCGACGGCGACTCGGTGGAAGGTACGACGGGTCAACATCAGCCCATTGTCGAGGCGCCGCGCTGTCGGTTCGCTGTCGGACGTGCCGCACCGCGCGGCGCCGGTACCATGCCGGAATGAACGAAAGCCTGATCGAGCGGTCCGTGCCGGGTGCCGGGTCGCGGCAGGTGAGAGGCGCCTGCCCTCACGACTGCCCCGATACCTGTGCGCTGCTGACCACAGTCGAAGACGGTCGCGCGGTGAAGGTGCAGGGGAACCCCTTACACATCGCTACCGCCGGAGTGTTGTGTCCTAAGGTTTCGCGTTACACCGAACGTACCTATCACGAGGGACGACTGTTGCAGCCGCTGCGGCGCGTTGGCCCCAAGGGCTCCGGACGGTTCGAGCCCGTGAGCTGGGATGCCGCCTTGAGCGACATCGCCGCGCGCCTGGGCGCGATTGCGGCGCGCGACCCGCAAGCCATCCTCCCCTACAGCTACTGCGGCACCATGGGCCTGGTGCAGGGCGAGAGCATGGCCGGCCGCTTCTTCCACAAGCTGGGCGCCTCGCTGCTCGATCGCACGATCTGCGCATCGGCCGGCGCCGAGGCCCTGGTGCAGACGCTGGGCGGCAAAGTCGGCATGAAGGTGGAATTCTTCGCCGAGGCCAAACTGATAATGGTGTGGGGCGGCAACGCCATCACCAGCAGCGTGCACTTCTGGCGGCTGGCGCAGGAGGCCAAGCGCCAGGGCGCCAGGCTCGTGTGCATCGACCCGCGCCGCACCGAGACGGCGGAGAAATGCCACGAGCACGTGCAGCTGCTGCCTGGCACCGACGCCGCGCTGGCGCTGGCGCTGATGCACGAGCTCGTCACGCACGACTGGCTGGATACCGACTACATCGCGCAGCACACGCTCGGCTTCGAGGCCTTGCGCGAGCGCGCGCTGCGCTGGACGCCCGAGCGGGCGGCGGCCGTGTGCGGCGTGCCGGCCGGGCAGATCCGGGCACTGGCGCGCGACTACGGCACGACGACCCCCGCCGCCATCCGCCTGAACTACGGCATGCAGCGCGTGCGAGGCGGCGGCAACGCGGTCCGCGCGGTGGCTTGCCTGCCCGCCCTCACCGGCGCCTGGCGGCACCGGGCCGGCGGGCTGCTGCTTTCCAGCTCCGGCTTCTTCCCCGCGGATCGCGCGACGCTGCAGCGGCCCGACCTGCTGGCCGGACGGACGCCGCGCACCATCAACATGGTGACCATTGGCGACGACCTGCTGCGCCCGCCGTCGGCCGGGTTCGGCCCCGCCATCGAGGCGGTGGTCGTCTACAACAGCAACCCGCTGGCGGTGGCGCCCGAGTCGGCGAAGGTGGTGCAAGGCTTCGCCCGCGAGGACCTTTTCACGGTGGTGATGGAGCAGTTCCAGACCGACACCGCGGACTACGCCGACTACGTCCTGCCCGCCACCACGCAACTGGAACACTGGGACATCCACGGCACCTACGGCCACACCGACGTGGTTTTGAACCGGCCGGCGATCGCGCCGCTGGGCCAGGCGCGCACCAACACGCAGGTGTTCCGCGAGCTGGCGCAGCGCATCGGCTTTGCCGACGCCTGCTTCGGCGACAGCGACGAAGCCCTGTGCCGGCAGGCCTTCGGCAAGCACGTGGACTTCCAGGCACTGCTCGATCACGGCTTCGCCAGCCTCGGCATCCCGGACGCGCCTTTTGCCGAGGGACGGTTCCCGACGCCGTCGGGCCGGTGCGAGTTCTTCAGCGCGCGCCTGGCCCGCCAGGGACTGGACGGCTTGCCCGATCACGTGCCCAACTACGAGCCGTCCGGCAGTTCGGCGCGCTATCCGCTGGCAATGATCTCGCCGCCGGCGCGCAATTTCCTCAACTCAACCTTCGTCAATGTCCAGTCCCTGCGCGACGCCGAAGGCGAGCCGCTGATCGAGATGCATCCGCAGGACGCGGCGCAGCGCGGCATCGTCGACGGCCAGGCGGTGCGGGCCTTCAACGACCGGGGTGAGTACCTGTGCAAGGCCAGCGTCTCGCAGCGGGCGCGACCGGGGGTGGTCAACGGCCTGGGCATCTGGTGGCGCAAGTTCGGGATGGAGGGCACCAACGTCAACCAGCTGACCAGCCAGCGCCTGACCGACCTGGGCCGCGCGCCGGTGTTCTACGACTGCCTGGTCGAAGTCCGGCCGGCGTGAAGAGGAGGGCGGTGGTCATGGCGTTGGCTGGAGCAGCGGCATTGGCATTGGCCGCCACGCTGTGCCTCACCGGGTGCGCCAGCGTGCCCTACTACTGGCAGTCGGTGGCCGGCCACCTGAAGATCCTGCAGGCGGCGCGGCCGGTGGGCGACTGGGTCGCCGACCCCGCCACCTCGGCGCGGCTGCGCGATCGCTTGCTGCTGTCGCAGCGCATCCGCGACTACGCCATTCGCGAGTTGAAGCTGCCGGACAACCCGAGCTACCGCCGCTATGCCGACCTGCACCGCAGCGCGGCGGTGTGGAACGTGACGGCGGCACCGGCGTTTTCGCTGGAGCTGAAGACCTGGTGCTTCCCGGTCACCGGCTGCATCGGCTACCGCGGCTACTACGACGAAGCCCAGGCACGGGCCGAGGCACGCCGGCTGGCGCAGCAAGGCTTCGAGACGAGCGCCTACCCGGTCACCGCCTACTCGACGCTGGGCTTGATGAACTGGGCCGGCGGCGATCCGCTGCTCAATACCTTCCTCGGCTATCCCGAGGGTGAACTGGCGCGGCTGGTGTTCCACGAGCTGGCGCACCAGGTGCTCTACATCAAGAACGACACCATGTTCAACGAATCCTTCGCCACCGCCGTCGAGCGGCTCGGTGGCGCCCGCTGGCTGCAGACGCAGGCCGGCGAGGCTGCGCGCCAGGAGTACGCGGCCTACGACGGCCGGCGCCGGCGCTTTCGCGAACTGTCGCGCGCCACCCGTGAGCGGCTCCAGGCGGTGTACGACGAGCCGGGCATGAGCCCGGAAGCGCGCGCCGCCGCCAAGCAGCAGGTGATGGCGCAGTTCCGCGCCGACTACGCCCGGATGAAAGCCGAAGCCGGTGGCGAGCCGACCGTCTGGCGGGGCTACGACCGCTGGGTGAATGAAGCCAACAACGCCTTCTTCGGTGCCCAGGCGGCGTACGACGAACTGGTGCCCGGTTTCGAGGCGCTGTTCCATGCCCAGGGCGACGACTGGCCGCGCTTCTACGCAGCGGCCAAGGAACTCGCCGAGCTGCCCAAGGAGGAGCGGCATCGCCGGCTCAAGGAGGCGGCCGGTGGCTGACATCCACATCGTGCGCGAGCACAGGCTCAGCCACGCCGAGGCCCGCAGGTTGGCCCTGCGCTGGGCCGAAGTGGCGCGCGGCAAGCTGGACATGGAGTGCCGCTACGACGAGGGCGGCGGCGCCGACCTGCTGCGCTTCAGACGCGCCGGGGCACGCGGCGAACTGAAGGTGGAGCCGGGGCGCTTCGAGTTGAGCGTCCATCTCGGCCTGCTGCTCGGCATGTTCCGCGCCAGGATAGAGGCGGAGATCGTCAGGAATTTCGATGCGCTGATGGCGCAGGACGATCCGATGCACGCGTTCGAGACCGGCCTGGCGCAACACGAAGCGCGGCGCGAGACCAGGAACGACGCAAGGCCGCCGAAAGCGCGAGCCTCGGCGCGCAAGGCCAAGTAGGCGGCCGCTCGAATGTCCTTCAGCCGAGGGACTGGACCAGTTCGACGTAGCGGCGCTTGGCGTCTTCGCCGGAAGTGCCCTTCACGGCGTTCCAGGCGTCCCACTTGGCACGGCCGATCATGTCGCCGAAGCCCGGCTTCTTGTCGGTGACGTCGCCCTGGGTGGCCTGCTTGTACAGGCCGTACATCTTCAGCATGGTGGAGTTGTCGGGCCGTGTCGCCAGCTTCTTCGAGTTGGCGACAGCTGCGTCGAAATCGGATTGGAGGTCGGCCATG
>JAQGMY010000230.1 GCA_028292105.1 Ramlibacter sp. | reverse complement strand
TAGCTGATGCCGCCGATGGCGACGCCGAAGAACCAGCCATACAGGCCCCACCAGGAGGGCAGCAGGCTCGTGAAGTTGGGCAACAGGGTCGAAAACAGGATGCCGAGGCCGGCGGCCACCAGCGCCTTCACGTGCCAACCGCCCTGGTAGCGGTAGCGGCCGTGCTCCAGGTACAGGTCGTCCACGCTGATGTTGCCTTTGGCGATCAGGTAGTAGTCAACCATGATCACGCCGAACAGCGGCCCCATGGTGGAGCCGATCGCGCCGACGAAGCCGGCGGCGCTGCCTTCCCAGGGCGCGATCGGATACAGCACCAGGGCGATCAGTGCTGCGATGTAGCCGCCCCTGTTGAAGCTGATGCGCTTGGGAAAGGTGTTGGAGATGTCGAAGGCGGCGGACACGAAGTTGGCGACGACGTTGATGCCCAGCGTGGCCACGCAGAAGGTGAGGGCGGCGAGCGCGGCCAGCACCCAGCTGTCGAACTTGGCGGAAATCTGCTCCGGGTGGATCAGCACCTCGCCGTACACCTTGTAGGCGGCGATGGTGGTGACACCGGCGACCAGCGAGAACAGCATCAGATTGACCGGCAGGCCCCACAGGTTGCCCTTCTTCACCGCGGCCTCGTCCTTCGCATAGCGCGTGAAGTCGCAGAAGTTGAGGTACAGTGCGGCGAAGTACGTGATCCAGACGGCGGCCACGGCCATCAGCGCGGTCAGCGAGCCGGGCGCTCCCGGCACGCCGGCGTCCTTGGTCTTTTCCAGCAGCACGTCCATCGGGATCGTGCTGTCGAAAGAGAAGCCGCCCGCCTTGACCACCAGTCCGATCGCCAGCAGCAGCATCGCCAGCCACACGCCGGGGCCGGCCCAGTCCTGGAAGCGCCGCACCGTCTCCATCCCGCGCTGGATGATCAGCAATTGCAGCGCCCACACCACGAGGTAGCAGATCACTTCCAGGCCGGAGTGGCCGAGCAAGTGCACGTCCTTGTGGAAGGCCAGCATGTCGGGCGAGCGTGTGAGCAGCGCCACGATCGCACCGGCCGCTGCGGCGGTCTGCGCGCCGTACCAGAAGCAGGCCACGATCGCCCGCACGATGGCGGGGAAGTTGGCGCCCCAGACGCCGAACGAAGCGCGGGCCAGCACCGGGTAGGGCACGCCGGTGCGGGCGCCCGCCAGGCCGACCATCGTCATCAGCAGGTAGATGACCAGCGAGCCGATGCCGATGGCGAGCACGAAATTGAGGAAGCTGCCGCACAGGAGGAACAGGCTGGCGGCGAGGAAGTAGCCCCACAGGCTGTGCACGTCCGAAGTCCAGACGTTGAAGATGCTGTACGCGCCCCAGGTGCGTTGCGCTGGAGTGGTGGGCGCGAGGTCGTCGTTCGTGAGGCGGGGGCTGTAGCCCCGGGCGAGACCTTCGGATGCGCGCATGGCGTTTCTCCTGTGGACCGGGCCGGCCGCGCCCGTGGCGTACTGCTCGAACGCCCGGATTCCAGCACGCTTTGCCCGCGCGCGCCAGAGCACCGCCCCAGGGATCAGGCGCCTGCCGCGCAGCCGCCTAGGACAGCCTGCTGGTCGCCAGCAATTCCATCGGCACGGTGTCCCAGAGTTCCTCGTCGACCGGATGGCCCAGGACCTGGGTGTCCGGCTGCTGGATGTCGGTCGCCGCCCAGGCGTCTTCGCGCCGGGTGCTGGGCTGGAACAACTTCTGGAGAACGGCTTTCATGTTTGGGACTTCGCTGGAAAATGATGGGCTAGTCTCCCGCAAACGGACGAGCTCGACACAGTCGAAGCCTCAAGCCAGCTTAGGGGGCTGCCCTAGCCACGGCCGGCGGGCGGCCGCACGCGGCACAATCCTGGCTGCATCCTCGCACCCAGGACGGGCGGGCCGGCAGGTACGCCGACACGGTGCAGACCACCATTCACGTTGAATCGACTTCGATGCACGACCCCAACCAGATCGAAGTTCCCGCTTCCTTCCTTGCGCTCTTCACGTCCCCCTACGGCCAGAAGCTGACCGAGCCGATCGCCACCGTGCGCGACCGTTACGAGCTGTGCGAGGACCTGGCGCAGATGCTCGTGGAGCGCGCCGGCGCCGGCCAGTCCGGATCCGGCGGCGACGAGCGCGAGGTGCTGGCGAAGATGCGCGGCGCCCTCACGGGCGCCGGCTCGCCGGTGCAGCCGGCCGAGGCCGTGTGGGTCACGCGGCGCCTGGCCGAGTTGCTTGGCTGGGAAGACCCCGGCGAAGGCTGACTTACCTGTTCGCGGCCTTCTGTTCGGCCTTCGCCTTGTCCTTGGCAACCTCGGCCGTCACCTTGGCCTTTTCCTTGTCGGTCTTCGCTTCGGCCATCTCGTGGGTGCCCTTGGCATCGGCCTTGGCCGTCTCGTACGCCAGCTTGGCGTCCTTCATGCAGCTCTTCTCGGCAGCGCCCTTCATCGGCTTGCAGTTCTTCTTGGCTGCCTTGTAGTCGGCGTCGGCCTTCTTCTTCATGGCCTTGGCGTCGGCCTTGGTGCCGGCGGGCGGGGCCGCAGACGTCGCGGCGGGGGCCGGCGTGGTGGCGGCAGTTTGCGCAACGGCGCTCCCAGCAACCGCGAACAGGGCGAGGACGAGGGCAGCAGTGCCAGCAGAAATGGTTTTCTTCATGATTTGTGATCTCCAGCGCCGGGAAGTCGGCCCTTAGAAAACGCGCCAGCCCGAGGGCTGCTCGTAGGACAGCGCCGCAACCGCGGCGAACTCATGCCCGGGAGATGCGGTCATGACATTGCGGGCCGGCAGCCCGGGTGCCGACGGCTCGGGTGAACAAGCCCGCCGTGGGAGCGCCGAGGGTCTGGAGGAAATCGGTTCTACAATTTCGTCCCGCACAGCTTCCCGGCACTTCGCTTTCGCACGCCGCCGCGCATTCCCATGACGTTCATCCTTTCCCACCAGGTGCTCGACGAAGTCCTGCAGAAACACCGCATCAAGTCGAACGACCTGGCCGGCATCGACAAGCTGTTCGGCGGCGCCGACGGGTATTACTGGTACCACACCATGCGCCACATGTGCCCGAAGAAGG
The DNA here is from genome assembly GCA_028292105.1 of Ramlibacter sp. Lineage (GTDB taxonomy): Bacteria > Pseudomonadota > Gammaproteobacteria > Burkholderiales > Burkholderiaceae_C > Ramlibacter. The sequence goes on along the minus strand of JAQGMY010000230.1, from coordinate 1,475 downwards.
ACGTGATGGTGTGGGGCAGCGAGCAGGAGATCCGCTCGGCCTTGCAAGGCCACGAGAACGAGACCGCCGCCGAGGACGAGGTCAAGCCGCAGCAATTGAAGGACGAACACCTGGCGGCGATCGCGAGGCACCTGAAGCTCGGGGGGTGAGTGGGAGTGGTGCGCAAGCGGAGCTTGCACACCCTACGAGGTTCGGGTTCGGTTCGGGGTTCGTAGGGTGTGCGGCTTGCTGCGCACCATCCCCTAAGCCAGCAAGTCCCGCAACGTGCGCGCCACCACCTTCGTCGCCCGGCGCAGGTCTTCCAGCTCCAGTCGTTCGTCGGCCCGCTTGGCGTTCGACTCCAGCACCGTGCGCGGGCCGGCGCCGTAGATGACGCCGGGGATGCCGGCCTCGCCGTACAGGCGAACGTCGGTGTAGAGCGGCGTGCCCATGGCGGGGATCTCTTCGCCGAACACTTCGCGGCCATGCTTCTGGATCGCCTCGACCAGCGGCTTGTTGCCCGGCAGCGGTTTCAGTGCGTTGGCCAGCAGCAGGCGCTTGATCTCGATGGTGACGCCCGGGCATTGCGCTGCCGCGTCGGCGATCACCTTGCGGATGTTGGCCTCCACTTCGACCGGGTTTTCTTCCGGGATCATGCGGCGGTCGAGCTTGAACATCACCTTGCCGGGCACGACGTTGGTGTTGGTCCCGCCTTCGATGCGGCCCACGTTCAGGTACGGGTGCTGGATGCCGGCGACCCGCGACGTGACCTGCTGGTAGATGGCGTTCTGGCCGTACAACACGTTCAGGATGCGCACCGTGGCCTGCAGCGCGTCGACGCCGCTCTCCGGGATCGCCGCGTGCGCCATCTTGCCGTGCACGGTCACTTCCATCTGCAGGCAGCCGTTGTGGGCCGTCACGACTTCGTAGCCGAAACCGGCGGCGATCATCAGGTCCGGCTGGGTCAGCTTGTTGCGCAGCAGCCAGCCCGGGCCCATCTCGCCGCCGAACTCCTCGTCATAGGTGAAGTGCAGCTCCACGTTGCCATTCAGCCTGGCCTGCAGCGATTCCAGCGCGCGTACCGCGAAGGTGAAGCTGGCGAAGTCGCACTTGCTGACAGCGGCCGCGCGGCCGTAGATCTTGCCGTCGGCGATCTCGCCGCCATACGGCGGATGGGTCCAGCCTTCACCCGGCGGCACCACGTCGCCGTGCGCGTTCAGCGCGATCGTGCGCCCGGGCGCGTAGTGGCGGCGGACGATCAGGTTGGTGATGGATTGCAGGCCATAGGCCTTCACCTCCGCCTCCGGCACCGGATACTTCTCCGCTTGCATCCCGTAGGCCTTGAGCAGTTCGGCGGTGCGGTCCGCATGCGGCGCGTTGTTGCCGGGCGGCGTGTCGGTGGGCACGCGTATCAGTTCCTGCAGGAACTTCACTTCCTCGTCGAAGTGGGAATCGACCCAGGCGTCGAGTTTTTGGTAGTCGTTCATGTCGTCTCC
>JAQGMY010000224.1 GCA_028292105.1 Ramlibacter sp. | reverse complement strand
AGAACAAATGAGCAAAGCTCTCGACGGCGTCAAGATCCTCGACTTCACGCACGTGCAATCGGGTCCCACCTGCACGCAGCTGCTGGCGTGGATGGGCGCGGACGTGATCAAGGTGGAGAAGGCGGGCGAAGGCGACGCGACGCGCGGCCAGCTGCGCGACATCGACGGCGTGGACAGCCTGTACTTCACGATGCTCAACCACAACAAGCGTTCGATCACCCTGGACACCAAGAACCCCAAGGGCAAGGAAGTCCTGATCACGCTGATCAAGCAGTGCGACGTGCTGGTGGAAAACTTCGCCCCCGGCGCGCTGGACCGCATGGGCTTCTCGTGGGAGAAGATCCAGGAGATCAATCCGCGCATGATCGTGGCCTCGGTCAAGGGTTTCGGTCCCGGCCCGTACGAAGACTGCAAGGTCTACGAGAACGTGGCGCAGTGCGCCGGCGGCGCCGCCTCCACCACCGGCTTCGACGACGGCCCGCCCCTGGTGACCGGCGCGCAGATCGGCGACAGCGGCACCGGCCTGCACCTGGCGCTGGGCATCGTCGCCGCGCTCTACCAGCGCAACACCACCGGCCGCGGCCAGAAGGTGCTGGCCGCCATGCAGGACGCCGTGCTGAACCTGTGCCGCGTGAAGCTGCGCGACCAGCAGCGCCTGGACCGCAAGCACGTGCTCGAGGAGTACCCGCAGTATCCCGACAAGGAATTCCTCGAAGCGGTGCCGCGCGCCGGCAACGCCTCCGGCGGCGGCCAGCCGGGCTGGATCCTCAAGTGCAAGGGCTGGCAGACCGATCCCAATGCCTACATCTACTTCATCACGCAGGCCCCGGTGTGGGCTGCGATCTGCAAGGTGATCGGCGAGGAAACCTGGATCACCGACCCGAGCTACGCGACGCCCAAGGCGCGCCTGCCGCACCTGAAGACGATCTTCTCGCGCATCGAGGAATGGACCAAGACCAAGACCAAGTTCGAGGCGATGGAGATCCTCAACAAGTTCGACATCCCCTGCGGCCCGATCCTGTCGATGAAGGAAATCGCCGAGGAGCCATCGCTGCGCGCCACCGGCACGGTGGTCGAAGTCGACCACCCCAAGCGCGGCAAGTACCTGACGGTGGGCAACCCGATCAAGATGTCGGACAGCGAAACCGAAGTCACGCGTTCTCCGCTGCTGGGCGAGCACACCGACGAAGTCCTGGCGCAACTGGGCTACGGCAAGGACCAGATCGCCGAACTGCGCGAAGCAAAAGTCATTTAATTTTCAAGGAGCACACCATGGACAACTTCCAGGGCGACAAGGCCAAGGTCCGCGCGATTCTCGATGCCGTCAAGAAGGCGGGTCGTGATTCGCTGACGGCGCCGGAGGGCAAGCTGGTCTGCGAGGCTTACGGCATCGCGGTGCCCAAGGAGGGCGTCGTCAACAGCGCCGCCGAAGCGTCGAAGCTGGCGGGGTCCATGGGCTTCCCCGTGGTGATGAAGATCGTCTCGCCGGACATCCTGCACAAGACCGAAGCGGGCGGCGTGATCGTCGGCGTGAAGAACGCCGACGACGCGGCCAGCGCATACGAGACCATCCTCGCCAACGCGAAGAAATACAAGGCCGACGCGCAGATCGTCGGCATCCAGGTGCAGCAGATGATCCGCGGCGGCACCGAGGTGATCGTCGGCGCGATCACGGACGACAGCTTCGGCAAGCTGGTGGCCTTCGGCCTCGGTGGCGTGCTGGTCGAGGTCCTCAAGGACGTCACCTTCCGCCTGGCGCCGGCGACCACGCAGGACGCCGAGTCCATGCTCGACGGCATCCAGGCGGCGGAGATGCTGCGTGGCGTGCGCGGCGGCGACGCCGTCAACCGCGAAGCCCTGACCTCCACCATCGTGCGCGTGTCGCAGCTGGTGAGCGATTTCCCCGAGATCGCGGAGATGGACCTGAACCCGGTGTTCGCCAGCAAGGACAGCGCGATCGCCGCCGACGTGCGCATCGTGGTGAACTTCTCGCCCAAGCCGGCGCGCTTCCGCCCCGAGGAAAAGGACGTCGTCGCCTCGATGAACCGCATCATGAAGCCCAAGGCGGTGGCGGTCGTCGGCGCATCCAACGAGGCCGGCAAGATCGGCAACTCGGTGATGAAGAACCTGATCAACGGCGGCTACCAGGGCAAGATCTACCCGATCAACCCGAAGGACGCGGAAGTGATGGGCATCAAGGCTTACAAGAGCGTCAAGGACGTGCCCGACGAGATCGACACCGCCGTGTTCGCGGTGCCTGCCAAGTTCGTCGCCAGCGCGTTGAAGGAATGCGGCGAAAAGAAGATCGCCGGCGCCATCCTGATCCCCTCGGGTTTCGGCGAAACGGGCAACATCGAAGGCCAGGAAGAACTCCAGCGCATCGGCCGCGAGTACAACATCCGGCTGATGGGCCCGAACATCTACGGCTTCTATTACACGCCGGCCAACCTCTGCGCCACCTTCTGCACGGCCTACGACGTCAAGGGCTCCACGGCGCTGTCGTCGCAGTCCGGCGGCATCGGCATGGCCATCATCGGCTTCTCGCGCTCGGCCAAGATGGGGGTGTCGGCGATCGTCGGCCTGGGCAACAAGTCGGACATCGACGAGGACGACCTGCTGCTGTTCTTCGAGCAGGACGACAACACCAAGGTGATCGCCCAGCACTGCGAAGACCTGAAGGACGGCCGTGCCTTTGCCGAAGTCGCCAAGCGCGTGTCGAAGAAGAAGCCGGTGATCATGCTCAAGGCCGGCCGCACCGCTGCCGGCGCCGCCGCCGCCAGCTCGCACACCGGCGCGCTGGCCGGCAACGACAAGATCTACGAGGACGTGCTGCGGCAGTCCGGCGTGATCCGCGCGCGCAGCCTGCGCCAGATGCTGGAGCTGTCGCGCGGCGTGCCCATCCTGCCCACGCCCAAGGGCGAGAACATCGTGATCATCACCGGAGCCGGCGGCTCGGGCGTGCTGCTGTCCGACGCCTGCGTCGACAACGGCCTGAAGCTGTTGAAGCCGATGCCTGACGACCTGGACGCCGCCTTCCGCAAGTTCATCCCGCCGTTCGGTGCGGCCTGCAACCCCGTGGACATCACCGGCGGCGAGCCGCCCATCACCTACGTGAACACCGTGCGGCTGGGCCTGGAGGACGACCGCATCCACGCGCTGATCCTGGGCTACTGGCATACCATCGTGACGCCGCCGATGGTGTTCGCCCGCAACATGGTGCAGATCGTCAACGAGATGAAGGCCAAGGGCAAGATCAAGCCGGTGGTGGCTTCCCTCGCCGGCGACGTCGAGGTCGAGGAAGCCGCGCAGTACCTTTACGAGAACGGCATCCCGGCCTATGCGTACTCCACCGAACTGCCGGTGGAAGTGCTGGGTGCGAAGTACCAGTGGGCCCGCGCCGCGGGCCTTTTGTGAACGGGGTGGTGTGGCGAACAATCGTGTGATCCCCATAGCGGCGGCGCTGCCGCTGCGGGAACTCAAGAGGCAAGGGCCCAAAGGCCGCCGGCCCGGCGAGCAGGCCCTGGCGGAAGTGCGCCAGCTGCTCGGCGAGGCCTCGCGCCAGCCCGACCTGCTGATCGAGCACCTGCACAAGCTGCAGGACCGCTTCGGCCACCTCTCGGCCGCCCACCTCTCCGCCCTGGCGCAGGAGATGCGGCTGGCCCAGTCCGAGGTGTACGAGGTCGCTTCCTTCTATCACCACTTCGACATCGTCAAGGAAGGCGACGAGGCGCCGCCGGCGCTGACCGTGCGCGTGTGCGACGGCCTCTCCTGCGAGCTGGCCGGCGCGCAGCAGTTGCTGCAGAAGCTGCCTGCGATGCTGGGGCGCGATGTGCGCGTGATCCCGGCGCCCTGCATTGGCCGCTGCGAGCAGGCGCCCGCCGCGGTCGTGGGCCAGAACCCGGTGCCGTGCGCCACCACGCAGAAGGTGGCGGAACTGGTGCGCGAAGGCAGCACCAGGCACGAACCGGAAGGCTACATCGGCCTGTCGCAATACCGCGCCGCCGGCGGCTACCGGCTGCTGGAGGAATGCCTCACCGGCAAGCGCGACGCCGAATCCGTGATCACTTCGCTGGAAGCAACCGGGCTGCGCGGCCTGGGCGGCGCCGGCTTTCCGACCGGCCGCAAGTGGCGCATCGTGCGCGCCGAAGCCGCGCCGCGCCTGATGGCCGTGAACATCGACGAAGGCGAGCCCGGCACCTTCAAGGACCGCGTCTACCTCGAACGCGACCCGCACCGCTTCCTCGAAGGCGTGCTGATCGCCGCGTGGGCGGTCGGCATCGACGCGATCTACATCTACCTGCGCGACGAATACCACGGCTGCCGCGCCCTGCTGCAGCAGGAGCTCGATCGCCTGCACGCCGCGCCACCTTCGGCCGGCCTGCCGCGCATCGAGCTGCGGCGCGGTGCCGGCGCCTATATCTGCGGCGAAGAGTCCGCGATGATCGAGTCGATCGAAGGCAAGCGCGGCATGCCGCGGCTGCGCCCGCCTTACGTGGCGCAGGTCGGCCTGTTCGGGCGACCCACCCTGGAGCACAACTTCGAGACGCTGTACTGGGTGCGCGAGCTGATGGAGCGCGGCCCGGAGTGGTTCACCAGCCAGGGCGCCAATGGCCGCAAGGGACTGCGCTCCTTCTCGGTGTCCGGGCGGGTGCGTGAACCAGGCGTCAAGCTGGCGCCGGCCGGCGTCACGGTGCAGGAACTGATCGACGAGTACTGCGGCGGCATGGCCGAAGGCCACGAGCTGTATGGCTACCTGCCGGGCGGCGCCTCGGGCGGCATCCTGCCGGCGCGCTTGAACGGCCTGCCGCTCGACTTCGACACCCTGCAGCCATACGACAGCTTCATCGGGTCGGCGGCCGTGGTGGTGCTGTCGAACAAGGATTCCGCCATGGCGGCGGCGCGCAACCTCACGCGCTTCTTCCGCGACGAGTCCTGCGGCCAATGCACGCCCTGCCGGGCCGGTACGGCCAAGGCGCTGGCCTTGATCAGCCAGCCCAAGTGGGATCTACCGCTGCTGGCCGAGTTGTCGCAGGTGATGCGCGATGCGTCCATTTGCGGGTTGGGGCAGGCGGCGCCGAATCCGGTCGACAGTGTCGTGAAGTATTTTCCGCACGAACTCGGATGAAACCAAGGACTCGAAACGATGTCATCCCGGGCTTGACTCGGGATCCATGCAGCCATGGATTGCGGGTCGAGCCCGCGATGACATGCTTCAGGGTCGGGAGAAAACAATGAACGCCGTCACCCGCGCCGAACTGGCGCAAATCGAAGCCCCCGTGGTGCAGTTCAAGCTCAACGGCCGCGACGTCATCGCCCAAGCCAGCGAAACACTGCTGCAGGTCGCCGACCGCGAAGGCGTCGAGATCCCCCGCCTTTGCTACAAGCCGGGCCTGGACACCGCCGGCAACTGCCGCGCCTGCATGGTCGAGATCAAGGGCGAGCGGGTGCTGGCGCCCAGTTGCTGCCGCACCCCCACGCCCGGCATGGAAGTCACCAGCGACAGCGCGCGTGCGGTCGCCTCGCAGAAGATGGTGCTGGAGCTGCTGCAGTCCGACATGCCCGAGCGCGACTACACCCGCAAGAACGAGGTGGACTTCTGGTCGGAAAAGCTGGACCTCGGCAAGCCGCGCTTCCCCTCGCGCGGCCAGGTCGGCCCCGACCTCACGCACCCCGCCATCGCGGTGAACCTCGACGCCTGCATCCAGTGCACCCGCTGCCTGCGCGCCTGCCGCGACGAACAGGTCAACGACGTCATCGGCCTGGCTTTCCGCGGCGAGCACTCGAAGATCGTGTTCGACATGGACGACCCGATGGGCGTGTCGACCTGCGTGGCCTGCGGCGAATGCGTGCAGGCCTGCCCCACCGGTGCGCTGATGCCGGCGCGCGGCGCCGCCCTGCCGGTGCCGGACAAGCAGGTCGAATCGGTCTGCCCCTACTGCGGCGTCGGCTGCCAGCTCACCTACAACGTCAAGGACAACAGGATCCTCTACGTCGAAGGTCGCGACGGCCCCGCCAACCACGGCCGGCTGTGCGTGAAGGGCCGCTACGGTTTCGACTATGCCAACCATCCGCAGCGGCTGACCAGGCCGCTGATCCGCCGCGCCGATGCGCCCAAGCTGCCGCACGCCACGCTCGACCCGGACGACGTGCTCAAGGTCTTTCGTGAAGCCAGCTGGGAAGAAGCGCTGGCGCTCGCCGCCGGCAAGCTGAAGGACATCCGCGACACGGTCGGCCCGAACGCGCTGGTGGGCTTCGGCTCCGCCAAGGGCAGCAACGAAGAGGCCTACCTGTTCCAGAAACTGGTGCGGATCGGCTTCAAGACCAACAACGTCGACCACTGCACCCGCCTGTGCCATGCCTCGTCGGTCGCCGCGCTGCTGGAAGGCATAGGCTCCGGCGCGGTCTCCAATCCGGTGATGGACGTGACCAAGGCGGAAGTCATCATCGTGATCGGCGCCAATCCCACGGTGAACCATCCGGTGGCCGCCACCTGGATGAAGAACGCCGCGAAGAACGGCACCCGGCTGGTGGTGATGGATCCGCGCCAGTCCGACCTGACGCGGCTGGCCTGGCGCCACCTGCAGTTCAAGCCCGACACCGACGTCGCCATGCTCAACGCGCTGATGCACGTGATCGTGGAGGAAGGGCTGGTCGACCAGGCCTTCGTCGAGGCCCGCACCATCGGCTTCGAAGAGCTGAAGAAGAACCTGGAAGGCTACAGCCCGGAGGCGATGGCGCCGCTCTGCGGCATCCCGGCCGGGACGCTGCGCGAAGTCGCGCGGCTCTATGCCACTTCGAAGGGATCGATGATCCTCTGGGGCATGGGCGTGTCGCAGCACGTGCACGGCACCGACAACGCGCGCTGCCTGATCGCGCTGGCGCTGCTGACCGGCCAGATCGGCCGCCCGGGCACCGGCCTGCATCCGCTGCGCGGCCAGAACAACGTGCAGGGCGCCTCGGACGCGGGCCTGATCCCGATGATGTACCCCGACTACCAGAAAGTGGTCGACCCCGAGGTGCGCGGCCGCTTCGAGAAGCACTGGAAGCTCGCACCCGGCACGCTGGACGCCACGCCCGGCCTGACGGTGGTCGAAGTGATGCACGAAGCCGCCAAGGGCAAGGTCCGCGGCATGTACATCATGGGCGAGAACCCGGCGATGTCCGACCCGGATGCCAATCATGCGCGCGAAGCGCTGGCGAAGCTCGATCACCTGGTGGTGCAGGACATCTTCCTGACCGAAACCGCTTGCCTGGCCGACGTCGTGCTGCCGGCCGGCGCCTTCCCGGAAAAGAGCGGCACCTTCACCAACACCGACAGGCTCGTGCAACTGGGCCGCCAGGCGATCGATCCGCCGGGCGATGCAAAGCAGGACCTCTGGATCATCCAGGAGATCGCCCGGCGCATGGGCCTGGACTGGAACTACCAGCACGTGTCCGAGGTGTTCGACGAGATGCGGCACACCATGCCCAGCATCGCCGGCATCACCTGGGAGCGCCTGGAGCGCGAGCACGCCGTCACCTATCCCTGCATGAAGGAGGGCGACCCCGGGCAGTCCGTGGTGTTCGAACAGGACTTCCCGCGTGAAACCGGCCGCGCCCGTTTCGTGCCGGCGGACATCATCCCGGCGGCGGAGCGTCCGGACGCCGAGTTCCCGATGGTGCTGATCACCGGGCGCCAGCTCGAACACTGGCACACCGGCAGCATGACACGGCGCGCCACGATCCTGGATGCGATCGAGCCGGATCCGGTGGCGCTGGTGCATCCGCTCGACCTGGTGGCGCTGGGCGTGAAGCCGGGCGAGCTGCTGACGATCGAGTCGCGGCGCGGCAAGGTGTCGCTGTACGGCCGCGCCGACGAAAGCTCGCCCCGCGGGGCGGTCTTCGTGCCCTTCTGCTACTACGAGGCGGCGATCAACCGGGTGACGCACGATGCGCTGGATCCGGTGGCGAAGATCCCGGAGCTGAAGTACTGCGCGGTGCGCGTGACGGCAGGCGGCGTGGTGCCGCAGCAGGTGAGTTTTGGCGGCGGGCAGGCGTTGGCGAATTCGATCGCTGCGGGCTAGGAGCCTGGCCTTCGCCCGTTTGCAGAATATTCTGCAATCGTTCCCCTGAAATCTCGCTAACCCGCCCGGGTGCTTCCGGCGCAAAGTAGCTGCATCGGCGAGCGCCACCCCGGCGCCGCCTGCAGCTTTCTTGCAGGAGAACACCATGGGCCCGTTCACCACCCTCCTCGGCGGCACCAGCACAGCGCGCACCGAATGCCCGGCGCGTGAGATCAGCGCCCAGTGCGAATACATCCTCTTCGCCGCCGCCCTGTTCGTCGGCTGCACGATGTTCGAGGGCTCGATCGCTTCAGCCCGTGCCAGCCAGTCCATGGCCAGGCCGGTGCCGGCCACTGCGGCGCGTGCCAGCCAGCCCGCCGCCGCGCCGGTGCCCCAGGATCGCGCCTTCGCTGAAGCGGTGCTGCTCTACCGCGCCGGCCGCTGGTCGGCGTCCTACGGCCACTTCATGGCGCTGGCCGACGCCGGCCACGTGCGCTCCGCGCGCATCGCCCTGGCAATGCAGCGCGACGGCGCCGACGCATACGGCACGTCATGGGATGCCACGACGCAGCAGCTGCTGGAGTGGGAGCACACCGCCGGCGGCGCGCCGCTGGCCTTGCACGCAAGTGCCCGGTGAGCGCCGTGATCGTGTTGCCGTGGCCCGCCTTCACCGTCACCGAGCCCGTCATCGGCAGCATCCTGCGCTCGCAGGCACCGGTGCTGCCCGAGGGCTTCGTCTACGGCACCGTCAGCGGACCCGACTCCACCGAACCAGCCACCCGGACACCGGTGCTGCGGCTGGCCGGGTGCACCTACTGGGCGGTCAACCTGGCCGACGACAGCGAGGCGATGGGCATCGTCGCGTACACCGCCACCGGCGAGCAGCGGCAGCGCTGGATCCGGCACGGCGCGCGCTCGCTGTGGGAGATCACCGTCGACCCCGTGATGCGCACGGTGACCTTCCACGGGCGGCGGCGCCAGGCCACGGGGGAGCCCGGCACCATCACGATGACCTGGGACGAGCTGCTGCCGCTGCAGCCTATCGTGTCCCGGCGCCCTCGCACGCACCTGCCGGCCGTGCCGCCGGACCTGGTCTGCCCGGTGCCCGGTGAAGACGGCCCGGACCGCGCCTCGTGCCCGGTGCTGCGCTTCGGCGAGTACACCTACTGGGCCTTCAACTTTCGCGACGCCCGCCTCGCGCTGGCCATCGTCGCCTACGACGGCGCCGGCCGGCAGGTGCGGCGCTGGGACCGCGACGGCGCGCGCGAAGCCCGGCAGATCACCTCGGATCCGGTCGGCCGCACCGTGACCTTCCACGGGCAGCCCCTGCTGGCCACCCGCCAGCCCGGAACCATCCGGCTGTCCTGGGACGAGCTCTGGATCGGCTAGGAGCCTGGGCGGCAGAGGGACGGGCCTGCGCCGGGGCTTGGAATCGTGTCAGGTTAGGCGCAGCCGACGCTCAGGCCAGCTTGCGCAGGTCGCGCAGCGACTGCGGCACCGAGAAGCGCACTTCGTCACCCCAGGCCCCGACGATCAGCGTCCTGAAGAACAGGCGGGAGATGCGGTCGTGCGCCTCCTTCTCCGGCGTGAGGCTGCGCCACAGGCGCTGCCACAGGATCGGAAGCGTGAGCGCCACCCACTCGCACCAGACATGGCGGATCTTCTGCCGCACCCCGACGCGGGCGGCAGCCTCCGGGCCCAGCATGCGCAGCAGGTACACGGTCGGCGCCGAGCCGAGCCCCAGCAGGCGCATCGGCCAGGGGATCAGCCGGGTCATCATCCGCAAGTCGGCGCGGGCCAGCGACACGCCCGCCGGGTTGTCGGCGGCCGGCTGGAATTCGCTGGCATAGGCGGCGCAGAAGGCGCGGCCTTCGTCGAGCGTGCGCGGCATCCATTCGGGACGGATGCCTTGCAACTCGCCATACATCTGCCACAGGTGGAAATAGTCCTCGGCCTCGGCGTCGCTCCAGCGCACGCCCAACGCCGCCAGCCCGTCCACCACCATCACCGAGAAAGTCATGATGGTGAAGGTCATGTCCAGCTGGCTGATCGGCGCGCCGAAGGCCTCCTCGAACTCCGGCATGCGCTTGCGCACCACCTGCCGCACGCCGGCATGCAGCAGGCGCAGCTTCTGCGCCGTGACGACCGCCGCGCCGGTCGGGCTGAACGCACCGGGCTGCGAGATGTTCACCAGCATCTGCAGCACGCCGAGCGCGCGCCGGTAGGGGCGCTTCTCCAGGTTGTGTGTCATGTGGAGCACCCTGGACAGCCGCGGCGCGGCATAACCGGCCGGCAGGCTCTTGAGCAGCAGGGCCAGCGCGCACAAGGTGGCATGCTCCAGCATCACCTGCGCCCCGCGAGCCGCACGCAGCGGATCGATTCCCTCGGGCAACCCACGGGTGCGCTGCACGAACTCGATGAATTCGACCGGCGCGTCGGCGGGAATGTCGGCGTGCTCGGCGGCGAAGGTACGGAAGATCACGTTGATCCGCGGCACGTCGTGGCCCCAGACCGCGCGCGCCAGCGTTTCGTCGGCCAGCTCGTCGCCGGTGCGCCGCATCTCCTGCAGCAGCTCGGGGGTCCATTCGCGCATGCGTCGCTCCTTGCGTTTCAGCGGCAGGCGAACTGGACCCAGGCACCCTGGCAGGGGCCCACCAGCCACCAGGCGATCATCACCGACGGCACCATCCAGAGGCCGGCGAAGGCGCCCAGCAGCACGCTGACGCCCCATGGGCGCGTCACGGCGACGCGGTACATCCACACCAGCGGCAGCGACAGCAGGAACTCGGAGACGATGATGTACAGCGGCGCGTTCATCAGCATGGGCGTGTCCTGGTACCACCAGTAGCCCGCGCTGCGCGCCAGGTCCTCGTAGAACGGGATCATGCTGCCGCCCAGCGCCGCGACGACCAGGGTCGCCTTCAGCAGCGACATGCGCTGGGCCAGCCAGCCGCCGAGCACGCCCAGCTGCGTCAGCACCAGGGTCCAGGCGAAGGGCATGTACAGCGGCGAATCCCACACCATCGGCTCTTGCTGCGGGTAGATCAGCGTCCTGGTGTTGCGCACCAGCCAGGCGTCCGTGGCGATCTCCAGCCAGCCGGCGATGAGACCCAGGAGCAGCCAGCGCGCCAGCACGGGATCGCGCCGCCATGCCGTCCAGGCCAGCATCACGAAGAAGGTGAAGGCGGTGCTCGCGAAGGCGAAACGGGGCCCCGCGTGCGTGAGCGCACCCAGGACGTTGCTGCCGGCCACCAGCCCCATGCTGGCCAGCACGAAGCGCAGGCGCTGCGCGTCCGCGCTCAGCCCGGCGCCGCCTGCTCGCGCAACAGCCGGTTCAAGCCCGAGATCCCTCGCTGAGTCCATTCGATCGCCTCCATCCGTTGGGCCACTTCGATGCCCCGCCGCGCGCTGGCGAGCGCAGCCGCGCCTTCACCGAGCCGGGCCAGCGCCTGCGCGGCCAGCCGGTGCAGCTCCGGGTCCCAGCAGTGTTCGCCCGTGGCGGCCTCCGCCAGGCCGGACTCTGCCGCCCGCAACGCCTGCGCCGCGTCGTCCTGTGCCAGGGCCGCGTCGGCCAGCAACAGCAGGAAGAAGGGCCGCAGGTTGCGCGCCCCGCTGCCGCACCACGCATCGAAGGCGCGCCGCATCTGCACCAGCGCCGCGCCGGGCTGGCCCTGCCTGGCCTGGCCCCAGCCGTGCATCATCGCACCCATCATCTGCCAGGCGGGGAAAGCCTGTTCCTTGCCGATGGCAATTGCCCGAAGCGACGACGCGCAAGCCGCCTCGGCGTCGCCGGCCAGCGTGTGCAGCACGGCGTCCGAACACCAGGCGTAGGCGGCGTCGAAGGGCGGCAGCTGCGGGATCGCCTCGCGCAGCGCGGCGGCGCCGGCGGCGGCCGTCGCGGTGTCGCCCAGCAGCCAGCAGGCCAGCCCGTGGAAGGTGTGGCACATCACGCCGGGGTCGTGCATCCCGCGCGCGCTGCCCGAGCTGCCGGCGCGCAGCCGGAATTCGCCCAGGCCCTTGCCGCATTCGTCGCGGGCCGCGCGCAGGTCACCTTGATAGAACCGCGTCATGCCATTGGTGGCGGCGGCGACCAGCGCGATGGTGGGATGCGGATTGCTGTCGGCCAGCAAGCGCAATCGGCGCGCCACGCCATCGGCGCGGTCGACCTCGCCGCGCATCAGTTCGTAGGCCCACAGGCCCCACACCGGCACCAGCAGCTTGGGGCCGTTGCCCAGGCGCTCGCACAGCAGGCGGGCGCGCGAGTAGGCCTGTTCCACCTCGGGATCGAGCACGCCGCGCACCGCCATCAGCGCGGGTGCCAGGACCAGCCGAAGTTCCAGCTCCAGCGCCAGCGCGGCCGGGTCATCGCCGGCCGCGCCGAGCAGGCGCAGCCCTTCGCGCGCGTGCGCCGCCGCTTCCATCGACGCCGATCGGGACAGCGCCAGCTTGGCAGCGGCCAGCCAGTGGGCGATGGCCGGCCGCACCTGCCCGGCCTCGGTGTAGTGGTGCGCCAGCAGCTCGGGCTGCGTGCGCGCGATGGCCGGGTCCTCCGCCAGCATGGCCTCGGCCACGCGCGCGTGCATCGCCTGCCGGGCGCTGCGCAGCAACGAGGCGTAGGCGGCATCACGCAGCAAGGCATGGCGAAAGGCGAAGGCGCCGCCGGCGCCGTCCAGCGGCCGCAGCATGTGGGCCTCGACGCCGCGCTGCAGGCCCTCTTCCAGCACGTCGTCGGGCAGCTCGCTGGCCAAGCGCAACTGCCGGCGGGAGAACTCGCGGCCGATCACCGCGGCATGCTGCAGCACCTGGCGCGAGCGCCCGAGCCGGTCGAGCCGGGCCGTGGTCTGCTCCTGCAGCGTGAGCGGGATCGATTCGCCGCGCGCCTCCAGCGCCGCCCGGGTGAACTCCTCCAGGAACAGGGGATTGCCCTCCGCCCGCTCGATGATCACCGCGACCGCAGCGGGCGAAAGCGTCCGCGCGCGGTCCAGCACGCCCACCAATGCCGCTGCTTCCTCGCTCGTGCAGGGCTCCAGCGCCAGCCGCTCCAGCCCCGCGGCCGGGGTCCACCCGGCGTCGAACTCGGTGCGGGCCAGCAGCAGGAGCATGAGCCCGGGCGGCAGCGGGGCGCGCAGCACCCGGCGCAGCCACTCGAGCGTGGTGGGATCGGCCCAGTGGAGGTCCTCCACCACCAGCAGCGTGTGGCGCCGCGCGGCCATGGTGCGCAGCGCCCCGGTGGCTGCAGCGAAAGTGCGCTCGCGCAGCGCCTGGGCGCTGAGGGTCGCCTCCTCGCCCCCGTCGATGGCGGCCAGTCCGAGCAGCGCCCGCAGCGGGCCGACCAGCGCGGCGTCGTGCACACCGACCTGCGCCAGGGCGGCGTCGAGGGCTGCCGGGCTTTCCTGGCCCGGATCGATGGCCACCATGGCCTGCTGCAGGAACTGCTGCAGCGGCGCGAACGGTGTGTTGGTGGCGTGCGCCGAGCAGCGCAAGGTCCAGGCCTCGCTGCCCTCGTGCCGCACGCGCGTCCGCAACTCGTGCGCCAGCCGGGACTTGCCGATACCCGGCTCGCCGAGCAGCAGCACGCAGGCGCCGGAGGTCGCCGATTCCTGCCAGCGCTGCACCAGCCGGCCCAGCTCGGGACCGCGCCCGAGCAGCGGCGCGTCGCTGCGCCGGCTGCCTTCGTCGGCGGGGCCCCGCACGCGCAGCGCCTGATGCAGCCGCATGGTTCCGCCCAAGCCCTTGAGCGAGAACTCGCCGAACTCGACGCAATGCACGCCTGCAGCCACCAGCGTGCGTGTCACCGGACTGAGCAACACGCCATTGGCGGGGGCCAGCGCCTGGATGCGGGCGGCGATGTTGGGCGTGTCGCCCAAGGCCAGGTATTCGCCGTCGTCGCCGCCGACATGCCCCATCACGGTGGCGCCGGTGTGCAGGCCCACGCGCACCCGCAGCGGCGCGCCGCCATCGGGCATCGGGATCGCCGGCACCGCTTGCACGATCGCCAAGGCGGCGCGGACGGCGCGCTCGGCATCGTCCTCGCCGGCCAGCGGATAACCGAAGTACGCGACCAGCCCGTCGCCGAGATGCTGCGCCACGTGTCCGTGCTGGCGCCGTACCGCATCTCCCGCGGTGGCCTGGTAGCAGGCCAGCAGCGCGTGCCAATCCTCCGGATCGAGCCGGTTGGCGAGTTCGACCGAGCCGACCAGGTCGCAGAAGATGACCGTCAGCCGCCGCAGTTCCGGCGCGGGCGCCAGCGTCGGCGCGAACGGCGCCCCGCACTGGTTGCAGAAGCGCGCGGCGTCCGGATTGCTTTCCTGGCACCTGGCACAGCGCATCACCGAGCGACTCCCTGGTTCCTTGGACGCGGCAGCAACGGCTGCCGCGCTTGGTGGCGCAAAGATAACACCACAGGGCTTAGACTTGCCCGTCGATGACAGAAGCAGACCTCGCCCATTTGAGCGACCCCGGCATGCGCATGCTGGCCAGCCTGGGCTGGCTGCAGCGCATGCCGGCCCAGACCGTGTTCCTGCGGGAGGGCGATCCAGCCGACAGTGCCTACGTGATCCTGACGGGCCGCGTGAAGGTGTTCGCCTCCGATCCGAACGGCGGTGAAATCGTGCTGAACATCTGCGGCCCGGGCGAATGCATAGGCGACATGGCCCTGGACGGCGGTCCACGCTCCGCCTCGGTGATGACGCTGGACCGCGTGAACTGCTCGGTGGTCCCACGCGACTCGCTGCGCCAGGCGGTCACCGAGCACCCCGACTTCGCCATGCGGCTGATCACCACGCTGATCCGCCGCAACCGCATGGCCACCAGCAAGATCAAGGGCCTGGCGCTGCAAGGCGTGCGGGAGCGCGTGCATGTCCTGCTGCTGGGACTCGCGGTGGAAAGGGACGGCGTGCAGATGGTCGGCGAGCGCCTGTCGCAGACCGAGATCGCGCAGCGCGTCGGCGCCTCGCGCGACATGGTCGCCCGTGTCTTCAAGGAACTGCAGGCCGAAGGCGCCATCCGCATGGAGGGGCGCCAGATCCTGCTGCGGACGGCAGCGACTTAACCGTGCACGCGGCGTGAATCCGCCGGCGCCTGCTCGCGTTCGTTCAGGCTGTAGTCGCGGATCACTTCGGCGATGCGCAGGCGGTACTCCTTGAACATCGTGCCGCGGCCGGCGCTCTGCGCCGCGCGGTGCGCCTCCAGGTTGCGCCAGGCCTGCAGGCACTGCTCGTCACGCCAGAACTGCAGCGACAGCAGCTTGTCGGGCTCGGTCAGGCTCTGGAAGCGCTCGATGGAGAGAAAGCCCTCCATCTGGAGCAAGTCCTTCTTCAATTCGGCGGCCCAGTCGAGGTAGCCGGCGCGGTGCTCGGGGTGCGGCCAGACTTCGAAGATCACGGTGACCATGGGGTTCCTTG
>JAQGMY010000152.1 GCA_028292105.1 Ramlibacter sp. | reverse complement strand
GCGTCAGTGCTCGTGCCGCCGTCCGCCGTGCCGGCGGTGCCGGCGATCGGGGTGGCGCTGCGCGACGCCACGATCTCGCGCAGCGGGCGCTGGCCCTCGCGGTCGATCAGGTTCAGGTCGTTGGCTTCCAGTTCGGCCAGCAACGACCGCGCACGGGTGGCATCGGTGCCGCTGTGGGCGTCCACGATCACCACGTAGCCGCCCCGGTCCACATGCTGCGAATACGAGTCGGCGTGGCTGCTCAAGTGGCCGTGCCCGAACAGGCTGGCGAAGAAGTTGCCGAAGGCTCTTACCGCGCCCTCGTCCACCGCCACCTCGCGCTCCATGCCATCCCATCGGCTGTTGGGGCTGGTGCCGTCGGCGTGCGCCTCGCGATGCTCGATGTGCACGTCGTCCCGCGCGATTCCCGCCTGCACCAGGCGGTCGACGGCCCGGTTCGCCCCGTCGCGGTTCTGGAAAGATCCGATGGCTGTATGCATGTTGTTTTCTCCTTTTGGCTTCTCCTGTGTAGGCCGTTGCCGCCGCCTGAGGTGTCGGCCTGTCGAGGCAGCCCGAGTAGGTGCGGGACTACCCTCTTGCCTGCCTCTGCCGCTGCGGCATGCTCGGCGGCAGGAGAGAGCCCCGCCATGATCGAGAAGCACCTGGACATTCCCACCGCCGACGGCGCCATGAACAGCTTCGTGGTGCACCCGGAGGAAGGCGGCCCCCACCCGGTCGTGCTCTTCTACATGGACGCTCCGGGCAAGCGCGAGGAACTGCACGACATGGCCCGGCGGCTGGCCAGCGTCGGCTACTACGTGGTGCTGCCCAACCTGTACTACCGCCGGGCGCGCGACTTCGAGCTGAAGGCCCGCACGCCGGAGGCAATGGCGCCGATGTTCGAGCTGATGCACGGCTTGAGCAATGCCATCACCGTGCGCGACACGCAGGCGATGCTGGACTTCGCCGATGCCCAACCCGAGGCGGACGCGTCGCGCGTGGGCGCCGTCGGCTACTGCATGAGCGGCCCGTTCGTGTTCGCGGCGGCCGCGGCCTTTCCCGAGCGCTTTCGCTGCATCGCGTCCATCCACGGCGCCAAGATGGTCACGGACGAGGACGACTCGCCGCACCTGATGGCGCCGCGTGTCCGGTGCGAGACCTACGTGGCGTGCGCGGAGATGGACATCTGGGCCCCGCCGGAGGTGGTCGCGCGGCTGCAGGCGGCGCTCGATGCGGCCGGCATGCGGTACCGGCTCGAGTGGTACCCGGGCGCGCAGCACGGCTTCGTGTTCCCGCGGCGCGAGGGCATCTACCACCACGCTTCCGCGGAGCGGCACTGGGAGAGGCTGTTCGACCTGTTCCGGCGCAACCTGCAGGCCGCGCCGGCCTGACGCACCCATGGTGCACATTGCCCGGACAGTCACATGACATTACACTGTTCGTAGCATGCCCGACCGCCGCATCCTCGTTGCCGACAATGCCGAATCCTTCGATGTGCTGCGGGCCGCGCTCACCAGCGATTTCGTCCTGCACCGGGTGGACACGGTCGACCAGGCCCGGCGCGCGCTGGCCGACCCGACCTCCCTGGTCATTTGCGGCTGCCACTTCGACGAGGGCCGCATGTACGACCTGCTGCGGCACCTCAAGGCCACGCCGGGGCTGAAGCACCTGCCGTTCGTGGCGGTGCGCTGCGTCGAAGGCGAATTGCTCGACGACGCGCTGTACGAAAGCGTGAAGATCGCCGTGCGCGCCTTGGGCGGCAACAGCTTCGTCGACCTGTTGCGGTGGCAAAGGCGGTGGGGGGCCGTGGAGGCTTCGCACCGGTTGACGCAGTTGCTGGAGACCTTGGCGGCGGCGCCGACGGCGGATTCGGGGGTTTGAGGCCGTTGCGTCGGGGTTCGTGCGCCGCCCTATACTGCCGCAATGAACGAACTAGTACATCCCGCAGCACGGCCGGCGCCCCGCCGCAAAGCCGCTGCGCGGGAGACCACGCGCACCAACGACCCGGAGCGCACCAAGGCGAACATCCTGGAAGTGGCGGCCGCGGAGTTCGGCGAAAAGGGGCTGGCCGGCGCGCGCATCGACGAGATCGCGGCGCTGACGCAGACCAGCAAGCGGATGATCTACTACTACTTCGGCAGCAAGGAAGGCTTGTACCTGGCCGTGCTGGAAGAGTCATACCGGAGGGTGCGCGACGTCGAGGCCGAACTGCACCTGCAGGACCTCGAGCCCGAGCAGGCGCTGCGCCGGCTGGTGGCCTTTACCTTCGACCACCACCTCAATCACGAGAACTACATCCGGCTCGTGATGAGCGAGAACATCAACCGCGGTCAGTACCTCGCGCAGTCGGCGCACATCCAGGAACTGAACGTGCCGGCCATCGCGGCGATCGAGCACCTGTACAAGCGCGGCCTGAAGAGCGGGGTGTTCCGGCCCGGGCTGGAGGCCGTCGACATCCACGCGTCGATCTCCGCGCTGAGCTTCTTCAACGTGTCGAACCGGCACACCTTCGGGCTGATCTTCAAACTGGACACGACCTCGGCCGCGTACATCGCGGGCCGCCGCGACAACGTGGTCGAGATGGTCGTGCGCTTCATGCGCGCGCCCTGAGCACCGGCCGGCGCCGTCCGGCGGCTTCGGGGTTTACCCGGGCGCGCAAAACTAACCAGTCCGTACAAAATGCGCCCCGGGAGACAAACTCATGGTGCAAAGAGTCATCGACCAGGCCTGTCGCCTGTTTTCGTTCCTCATGGTGCTGTTCCTGGCCCTGATGGTGGTCATGGTGTTCGGCAACGTGGTGCTGCGCTACGGCTTCAACAGCGGCCTGACCATGTCCGAGGAACTGTCACGCTGGCTGTTCGTCTGGATGACGTTCCTGGGCGCGGTCGTCGCGATCCAGAAGCACGCGCACCTGGGCACGGACACCGTGATCGCGCGCCTGCCCGTCCTTGGCAAGAAGCTTTGCCTGGGCGCCAGCCACCTGCTGATGCTGTGGCTTTGCTGGCTGATGTTCAGCGGCTCCTGGCAGCAGACGGTGATCAACTGGGGCACCACCAGCGCCGTCATGGAACTGTCCATGGGCTACTTCTACGGCGCCGGGGTCTTCTTCTCCGTCTTCGCGATGCTGTTCCTGCTGCTGGATTTCTGGCGCCTGGTGACCGGCCAGCTCACCGAAGCCGAGTTGATCGGCATCACCGACTCGGAAGACGAGATCCCGCACGGCGAGGCCGAAGCCGCCATGCCCGCCACCGCCGGGACCAAGTGAAGCCATGACCATCGCCATCTTCCTCGGATCCCTGCTCGGCGCGATGGCGCTGGGCGTGCCCATCGCCTTCTCGCTGCTCGCCTGCGGCGCGGCCCTGATGTGGCACATGAACATGTTCGACGCCCAGATCCTGGCGCAGAACACCATCGAAGGCGCCAACAGCTTCCCACTGCTGGCCGTCCCCTTCTTCATGCTGGCCGGCGAGATCATGAACGCCGGCGGCCTGTCGCGGCGGATCGTCAACTTCGCGATGACGCTGGTCGGCCACGTGCGCGGCGGCCTCGGCTACGTCGGCATCATGGCGGCCATCATCATGGCGGCGCTGTCCGGTTCGGCCGTGGCCGACGCCGCGGCCCTGGCCGCGCTGCTGCTGCCGATGATGAACCGGGCCGGCTACGACACGGCGCGCTCGGCCGGCCTGCTGTCGGCGGCCAGCATCATCGCGCCCATCATTCCCCCGAGCATCGGCTTCGTCGTGTTCGGCGTCGCGGCCAACGTGTCGATTTCCAAGCTGTTCATGGCCGGCATCTTTCCGGGCCTGATGCTGGGCGCGGCGCTGTGGCTCACCTGGTGGTGGCTGGTGCGCAAGGAGAAGATCGCCGCGGCCAAGCGGGCCACCCGCCCCGAGGTGATCGCATCGTTCAAGGACGCCACCTTCGCACTGGTGCTGCCGGTGATCGTCGTCGTCGGCCTCAAGTTCGGGGTGTTCACGCCGACCGAAGCCGCCGTCGTCGCAGCGGTGTACGCCCTGTTCGTCTCCACGGTGATCTACAAGGAACTGAAGCTGTCGCAGCTGTACGGCCTGTTCCAGTCGGCGGCGCAGACCACCGCCATCATCATGTTCCTGGTGGCGGCCGCGATGGTGTCGGCGTGGATGATCACCGTGGCCAACCTGCCGGCCGAAGTGGTGACCTTGCTCAAGCCGCTGCTGGACAGCCCCACCCTGCTGATGGTCGCCATCATGGTGCTGACGATGGTGGTGGGCACGGCCATGGACATGACCCCCACCATCCTGATCCTGACGCCGGTGCTGATGCCGATCGTCAAGGCTGCCGGCATCGACCCGGTCTACTTCGGCGTGCTGTTCATGATCAACAACGCCATCGGCCTGATCACGCCGCCGGTGGGCACCGTACTGAGCACCGTGGCCGGCGTGGGCAAGGTCAGCATGGACGATGTGACCAGGGGCGTCTGGCCCTTCATGGTGGCGCAGTTCATCGTGATGTTCCTGATGGTGCTCTTTCCGCAGCTGGTGATGGTGCCGGCGCATTGGTTCTACGACTGATCCACAGTTCGATTTCAAAGGAGACAGGAAGAATGAAACGCGTTTTCCTCAAGACCCTGGCGGCCATGGTCGCCATGTCGGCATTCGGGCTGGCCCAGGCGCAGACCCGCACGATCAAGTTCGCCAACCAGAACGTCAAGGGCCACCCCATCGTGATGGGCATGGAGAAGTTCGCCGAGCTGGTGGACAAGAACTCCGGCGGCAAGCTCAAGGTGCAGGTGTTTCCCGGCGGCGCGCTGGGCAGCGACCAGGCCAACGTGTCTGCCCTGCAGGGCGGCACCCTGGAGATGGCGGCGATGAACTCCGGCATCTTCGCCAGCCTGGTGAAGGACTTTGCGATCTACGACTTCCCCTTCCTGTTCGGCAACCCGAAGGAAGCCGACGCCGTGGTCGACGGCCCGTTCGGCAAGGCGCTGCATGCCAAGCTGGAAGAGAAGGGCCTGGTCGGCCTCACCTACTACGAACTGGGCTTTCGTGAACTCACCAACAGCAAGCGTCCGGTCCACAAGGTGGAAGACATCGCCGGCCTGAAGCTGCGCGTGATCCCCAACCCGATCAACATCGACTGGGTCAAGGCACTGGGCGCCAACCCGACACCGCTGCCCTTCCCCGAGCTGTATGCGGCGCTGGAACAAGGCGCGGTCGACGGCCAGGAGAACCCGGTGGCCACCATCAAGGGGGCCAAGCTGAACGAGGTGCAGAAATACATGACGCTGACCAACCACCAGTACAACCCGCAGTCGGTGGTGATCAGCAAGAAGTTCTGGGACACCCTGTCCGCCGCGGAGAAGAAGGTCCTGCAGGACGCGGCCAGCGAATCCACGCAGTACCAGCGCACGCAGTCACGCGCCCAGCTGCAAAGCGGCCTCGAAGACCTGAAGAAGGGCGGCATGCAGGTGGTGGAGCTGTCGCCGGCCGAAGTGACCAAGCTGCGCGACAAGATGAAGCCGGTGATCGACAAGCACACGGCCACCGTGGGCGAAGGCACGGTGAAGGCGATGATGGCGGAACTGGCCAAGCAGCGGAAGTGAGAGCGGGGGCCCAGTGAAGAAGATCCTCGTCCTCAACGGGCCCAACCTCAACCTGCTGGGCCTGCGTGAGCCGGCGCAGTACGGCTCCACCTCGCTGCCCGACGTCGAGGCGATGTGCCGCGCGGCCGGCCAGCGCCTGGGCTATGAAGTCGAATGTTTCCAGAGCAACTGGGAGGGCGGGCTGATCGACAAGATCCACGAGTACGGCCGGCTGTACAAGGAACGCCTGGCGCTGGGTTGCGTGTTCAACCCAGGCGCCTTCACCCACACCTCCGTCGCGCTGCACGACGCGATCAAGGGCGTCGACGGCCTGCCGGTCGTCGAGTGCCACATCTCCAACGTGCATGCGCGCGAGCCCTTCCGCCATCACTCCTTCGTTTCGCCGGCCGCCGCCGGCATCGTGATCGGTTTCGGCGTGCAGGGCTACGTCATCGCCCTGGAAGCGCTCGTGCGCACGCAGGAACAGGACACGGACCAGACCTTGCCGCGATGAACGCCCGCATTGCCAATCCCATGCTGATCGACGGCCACACCGAACTGATCGCCCACCTGGGCTTCCCCACGCACGCCTTCAAGGCGCCGATGATCTACAACCCGTATTTCGAGTCGATCGGCATCAACGCGATCGTGGTGCCCATGGGCTGCCGGCCCGAGCACTTCGGCGCCACCTTGCGCAGCCTGTTCACGCTGGAGAACATCCGCGGCGCGCTGATCACGATGCCGCACAAGGTGAGCGTGGTCGACCTGGTCGACGCGGTGACTGCGACGGTGAAGGTTGCGGGCTCGTGCAATGCGGTGCGGCGCACGGCCGATGGCCGGCTGATCGGCGACATGTTCGACGGCGAAGGCTTCGTGCGCGGCCTCAGGCGCAAGGGCCTGAAGCTGGCTGGCGCACGGGCGCTGGTGGTGGGCAACGGCGGCGTCGGCTCGGCCATCGCCGCGTCCCTGGCGGCGGCTGATGTCGGCGCGATCGCCCTCTACGACGTGCATGCACCGACGGCGCAAGCGCTTGCCGAACGCCTGCGCACGCACTACCCGGCCACCGGCGTCAGCACCGGCAGCAACGATCCCGCCGGCTGTGACCTCGTGGTCAATGCCACGCCGCTGGGCATGAACCCCGGCGACCCGCTGCCGATCGCCATGGACCGCCTGGGCCCCGAGACCTTCGTCGGCGAGGTCGTGATGAAGAACGAGATGACCGCCTTTCTCACCGCCGCCCAGGCACGCGGCTGCCGGGTGCAGGTGGGCAGCGACATGCTGTTCGAGATGATCCCGGCCTACCTGGAGTTCTTCGGCTTCCCCACCACCACGCCGGAAGTCTTGCGCGCAGTGGCGCGCCTGGAGTACTGAAGCATGAGCCCCGCCCGGCCGCCCGAAGGGGCTCGCACCGCAGTGCTTTGCACGGAGGTTTCCTATGTCTGACCTGCTGCTGCACCCGGAACATGCGCGCGAGCCCTTGCAGGACTCCTTCAGCGACGCCGCCAACCCGGTCGGGCTCGATGGCGTCGAGTTCATCGAGTTCGCCACCGCCCAGCCGCAAGCGTTGGGGCACGTGCTCGAGATGATGGGCTTTCGCCCGGTGGCGCGGCATCGCTCGCGCGAAGTGCTGTTGTACCGGCAGGGCGGCATCAACCTGGTGGTCAACGCGCATCCGGGCGATGCCAGCGGCGCAACCCGCGGCAGCGAGGTGCCGGCGATCAGCGCGATGGCGCTGCGCGTGCGCGATGCCCGCGCTGCCCACCGCTACGTGCTGGAGCGCGGCGGCTGGGAAGTGCCCACGCATCCGCAGGCGATGGAGCTGAACATCCCGGCCATCCACGGCGTCGGCGGCAGCCGCATCTACTTCGTCGACCGCTACCGCGAGTTCTCGATCTACGACGTCGACTTCGTGCCGATCCCCGGAGTGGACCAGCGTCCGCCCGCGGTCGCCGGCATCTCCTTCTTCGGCATCGTGCAGTACATCGGCGCCGGCCGCACCTACGACTGGCTGGAGTTCTACCAGGCCTTGTTCGGCATCACCGCCATCCCCGACGAGCAGCGCTTCGGCATCATGCCGGCCGGCAAGCTGCTGCGCGCGCCGGCATTGCAGCCGGACAACCGCTTCATGCTGCAGGTGATCGAGCCGGAGGCCGACTCGCTGGACACCAGCGAGCGGCTGCAGCGCATCGGCCTGGGCGTGCCCGACGTGCTGGCGGCGGTGCTGGCGCTGCGCGCGCTCGGCATCGAGTTCGTCGAGACCGAAGCGGCCCACAGCGAGCGCCGCGGGGCCCTCACCAAGAGCTATCTTGGCGGCGTGGTGTTCGAGCTGGTCCACAACGCGTCGTCATGAGCCACGAGCCGAGCCTGCAACAGGCGATCCGTTCCTTCGGCATGGACACGATCACGCTGGCCGGTCCGCTGGAAGCCAAGCTCGAGGCGATGCAGCAGGCGGGCTTCGGCCAGGTGATGCTCAAGGCCAACGACCTGGTCGGCCATCCGCAAGGCTGGCAGGCGGCCGTGAAGGCGGTGCAGGCCAGCGGCCTGCGCGGCACCGGGTTCCAGGTGCTGCGCGACTTCGAAGGTCTCTCCGGCCACCTGCACGAGTACAAGGTCGACATCGCCAAGACGATGCTGGAGATGTGCGCCGCATTGGGCTGCGACGTCCTGCTGGCCTGCTCGTCGACGTCTGCCCACGCGAGCCAGGACCTCGACCAGATCGCGCGCGACCTGCGCAAGCTGGCGATGCTGGCCATCCCGCTGGGCATCCGCATCGCCTACGAGGGCTTGTCGTGGGGCCGGACGGTCAACGAATTCACCACCGCCTGGGACGTGGTGTGCCGCGCCGACTGCCCGAACCTGGGACTGGGCATCGACTCGTTCCACATCCTCGCCGCCGGAACCCCGCTGGCGGCGATGGACGACCTCGACCCGGCCAGGATCTTCCTGGTGCAGCTGTCCGACTTCATGTGGCAGGAGACCCGCACCTTCGAGGAGCGCATGGCCACCGCCCGCACCTTTCGCGTGTTCCCCGGCGAAGGCGTGCACACCGACGAGCTGGTGCAGATGGTGCTGAAGCTCGATGCACTGGGCTACTCGGGCGACTACAGCTTCGAAGTCTTCAATGACGACTACGTGCAGATGCCGCTGCCCATGGTGGCGCAGCGCGCGCGGCGCGCGGCCCTGTGGCTGGGCGAGGACGTGCTGCGGCGGTCGGTGCCGCTGCCGAACCAGCTGCGGCTGCGCTCGCGCTGAAACCGCTTTCCAGAACGACGAGGAGATGTCATGAACGTGATGCGATGGACGCGCCTCGCCCTGCTCGCCGGCGCTGGCCTGCTGGCCGGCTGCGGCAGCCTGCCGACCGGCACCCGCGGCCCGCTGGCTTGCGATGACGGCATCAAGGCCGCCTTCAAGCCCGATGCGCTGACGACGGTGGTCGAAGTCCGGGCCATCGCCAAAGGCACGGCCCTGGTCGCCGTGGATTCGGCGCAGCCGATCACGATGGTGCGCGACGTGTGCCTGGTCAAGCTGCTGGTCGGCCCGGGCGTGACGGCGGAGAAGGACAAGAACGCCCGCTCGTACTCCGAAGGCATCGGCATCGAAGTCTGGCTGCCGGCGCATGGGCAATGGAACGAGCGCATCCGCAACTACGGCGGCGGCGGCTGGGTCGGCGGCGGCCATCGCCATGCCGGGCAGATCGGCAGCAAGGTGCCGGCGCTGGTCAATGCGAACATGGGGTATGCGTCCGCCACCACGGACGCCGGCCAGCCGTTCTACCAGGACCCTTCCTTCACTTTCCTGTCCAACGGGCAGGTCAACGTCGAAGCCTTCCGCGACCTCACGGCGCGCGCGCTGTTCGAGCAGGCCGTCAAGACCCGCGAGCTCACCCAGCTGTACTACGGATCGAGGCCGAAGTACGTCTACTACGACGGCCACTCGCAGGGCGGCCGGCAGGGACTGAAAGTGGCACAGGAACGCCCCGAGCTGTACGACGGCTACCTCGTCGCGCAGCCGGCGATCTACGTGCCGAAGTTCGGCCTGGCCGCATTCTGGCCGCAGGTGGTGACGAAGAGCGAGCTCGGGTTCAATGCCACCGACAAGGCCGCGGCCACGGCATTCGCCAGGAAGGTCGATGCCGGCACGGCGCGAGCGGTCGCCTCCTGCGACAAGGCGCGGCTCGGCTTCCTGCTGGACCCCGCGAGCTGCAGCTACGACCCCGGGCATGACGCCGGCGCGCTTTGCACCGGTGTCGCCGGCCGCGGTGTCACCGGCAGCGGCAGCGACCCCGCCGCCTGCATGTCGCTCAAGGAAGCGGATGCGCTGATGAAGATCTGGAACGGTCCGGTGGGCACCGATGGCAAGCAGCTGTGGTGGTCGCTGCCGCGGGGCTCCGCCTACGGTGGCCAGATCACGCAGGCCAACACCGACTTCCTGGCGCTGGCCCTGGGCGACGTCAGCTACTCCGCGGACGCTGCCTCGGCTGCAGGCGTTCCCGCCGTGAACACGTCCACGCTGCGGCGCAACCGCTGGACCGAGGTGAGCTACGCCGGCTATGCCGATGCGTTCCGGCGCATGGACACCCTGCCCTACCTGCGCGACTACATGACGGACAACGCGGACCTGCGCAAGCTGCGAGACCAGGGCGGCAAGATGATCCTGTGGAACGGCCTCGCCGAAGACGTGATCCCGCCGACGGGCGCGCTCTACTACTACGAGGCGGTCGTCGCTCGCATGGGCGGCGTCGACGAGGTGCAGAAGTTCTTCCGCATGTACAACATCCCGGGCACGGCGCACAGCTCGCAGGGGCGCGCGTACACCGTGGCGGGAAACAACGGCACCGTGCCCTTGCCGATGCTGCCGGGGAACGCGAACCAGAACCCCGCGCCGCAGCAGGACCAGATGTTCAGCACCCTGGTGGAGTGGGTGGAGCGCGGAACGGCGCCGGGCGAAGTCGTGATCACCTCACGCGACGGCGGCACGAGTTATCCGATCTGCGTGCATCCGAAGAAGATCACGTGGATCGGCAGCGGTTCGGCCAAAGCGGCAGCAAACTACCGCTGCGCCTAGCCCCAGGGCGGTCGGCACGAGCGCGCAGGACCTTCGATGATGGCCACCGCGGACATCGATCGGCGCAACTGGATCGCGGGCCTGGACAAGGGGTTGTCCATCCTCCAGGCGTTCGACGTCGAGCATAGCCGGCTGAACGCCTCGGCCGCCGCGCGCCTGGCGGGGCTGAGCCGCTCCGCCGCGCGGCGGCACCTGATGATGCTGTCGTACCTGGGCTTCCTGGAAACCGACGGCAAGTCGTTCTGGCTCACGCCCAAGGTGCTGCGGCTGGGCGGCGCCTACCTCGAGTCGGCGCGGCTGCCGCGTGCGGTGCAGCCTTACCTGCAAAGGCTCACCGCCGCGACGCAGGAAAGCGCGTTCTTCTGCGTGCTGGACGCCGACGAGGTCGTCTGCGTCGCCCGCAATGCCAGCGAGCGCGCCGCCCAGATGGGGTACCTGCCCGGCTCCCGCATACCGCCTTTCGTCACCTCCTCCGGCATCGTGCTCCTCGCGGCATTGGAGACGCAACAGGCGGCGGTGTCGCTCGCCGCCTACGAGGTTCGCCCCTACACGCCGCACACCATCACCGACAAGGACGCGCTGCGAAGGGCGATCGAGCTGGGGGTGGCGCAGGGCTACGCGCTGCTCGAACAGCAACTGGAGCCGGGGGTGCGGGGCATCGCCGTGCCGGTCAAGAACCTGCGCGCCGAGACCTTCGGCGCCCTCAGCGTCACCACGCGCATGGGCGACGAAACCACCGCCGCCGCCGTGCGGCGCCTGCTGCCGCCACTGCTGCAGGTGGCCCATGAAATGCGCGGTATCGGCTGAAAAAAAAGGAGGCATTCCAAGATGCCTCCGAACCTTGGAACGTTGCGCGGTCAGAAGCGGTGGATCACGCCCAGTGCCACGCCCCGGATGGTCTGGCCGTTGACGTCGGCGGCGGCGGTGAAGTTGGTGCGGATCCCGGCCGACCCGGACGGGCGGAAGCCGGCGGCCGGGTCGTTGTCCAGCACGTGCGCCAGGGCGACCAGCGTCGTGCGCTTGGACAGGTTGTAGTAGGCCCCGATGGCATAGCCGGTGGCGTTCTTGCCGTTGCCGGAGGTGTCCTTGATGCGTCCGTACAAGGCGCCGATGCGCAGCGCCGGCGTCACGTTGTAGTCGGCCGAGAGCTGTGCGATCTGGTAGTAACGCGTCGCCTCGGGGTTGGTGCCGGCGACCACGCCGCCGACGTTGCCCAGCAGCGTCCCGCCATTGGCCAGCACTCCGCTCGCGGTGTTGTTGTTCGACTTGATGTACACGGCGTAGACCTTGCCGTGGCCGTAGTCGTAGTTGGCGTAGAAGTTGTGGTAACTCGCGTCGCGATCGATGGCTGCATTGGCGGGCGGGCGGCCGACGATACCCGCGTAGCCGACGCGGAACGGCCCGTTCAGGTAATCCAGTCCGGCCTGGTACACGCCCTGCCTGGTGGCGCCGGCGGTGGTTTCCCCCAGCGCATAGTGGGCCTCGAACAGGAAGCCGGCCATGCGTGGCGAGATGTAGGACAGGTCGTTGTCGTAGCGCGAAGGCGTGCCGAACGCGTTGACCACGGAGCCCAGGGTGCGCGACGTGAAGTCGATGTAGTCGCCTCGGTAGAAGACCACGCCGTTCTGCCGGCCGAAGCGGAACTCACCGTACGGCGTCGCGAAGCCCACCCAGGTCTGGCGGTCGAAGCCGCGGGTCGCGTCGGCGGCGATGCCGCTGTCCGCGTTGAAGCCTGCCTCCAGCTGGAACTTGGCCTTGATGCCGCCGCCCAGGTCCTCCTCGCCACGAAAGCCGAAGCGGCTGCGCAGGGTGGTGCCGTCCTCCAGCGCCAGCACGTGGGCGCCGGAACTGCTTCTCAGGTAACTCAGGTACTGGTCGACGGACCCGTACAGGGTGACGCTGGATTGGGCCTGCGCGGTGCAGGCCGCCAGGCCGAGTCCGGCGGCGATGGCCAGGTTGCGTGCGTTCATGTCCTTGCTTCTCCGTGCGTGGGCTGGCGCCCCCTCGAGCGCCTCGCCGCAGTTTCACGGCAGGCGTCGGTGCCTGCACCGGCCTTTCGCGCGCGCGCGCGGCAATCGAACACACCGTTCGATTGCCGGACAAAGCAAGGGTTTGTACGAAAGACGCCGAGCAACACTGCGGCGCACCGCGCCGGCGCCGGCGCGCGTCAGGCCCGGCCCAACGCTGCCAACCGCGCCGGGCCCTGTGCAGCGAGCGCCGCGAACGCAGCCTGTGCTTCAGGGCTGGCCGCGGCGGCGGAAGCCCCAGGCGCGCTGCCCAGCCTGAAGCGCGAGACCAGCCGCACCAAGGCCTCGGCCTGGCTGCGCATCGATTCGGTGGCGCCGTTGGCCTCTTCGACGAGCGTCGCATTCTGCTGGACCACGTGGTCCATCTGCGCCACCGCGATGTTGACCTGCCCGAGGCCGGAATTCTGTTCCTGGCTGGCAGCGGCGATGTCCGCGATCAGGTCGCTCACGACCTTCACCGACCCGACGATCTCCTGCATGGTGCGGCCCGCGGCATCCACCAGCCGGGTGCCCGCCTCCACCTTGTCCACCGAAGCGCCGATCAACACCTTGATCTCCTTGGCCGCCGCGGCGCTTCGTTGCGCCAGGTTGCGCACTTCGGCAGCCACCACGGCGAAGCCGCGGCCCTGTTCGCCGGCCCGGGCGGCTTCGACGGCCGCGTTCAGGGCCAGGATGTTGGTCTGGAAGGCGATGCCATCGATCACGCTGACGATGTCCGAGATGCGGCGCGATGATTCGGAGATGCCGTTCATGGTGCTCACCACCTGGCCAACCGCTTCGCCCCCGCGCGCGGCCACGGCGGACGCGCCCGTGGCGAACTGGGCGGCCTTGCGCGCATTCTCCGCATTCAGGCCGACGGTCGCGGTGAGTTCCTCCATCGAGCTGGCCGTTTCCTGCAGCGTGCCGGCCTGCTCCTCGGTGCGCTGCGACAGGTCCAGGTTGCCCCGCGCGATCTGCTCGCTGGTCGTCGCAACGCCGCGCGCGCCTTCGACGACGTCCGCCACCAGGGCTCGCAGGTCCGCCTGCATTTTCTGGATGGCCCACAACAGGCTGGCGCGACCGCCCTTGCCGACGCGGACTTCACTCGCCAGGTCGCCGGCGGCGATGCGGGAAGCGACTTCCACCGCATACCCGGGCTCGCCGCCCAGCTGCCGGTAGAGGTTGCGGATGATCAGCAACCCCAGCGCGACCGCCCCGGCAATGATCAGCAGCACGACGACCGCCAGGATGCGGATCGCCCGCTGCGACCCGGAGACGGACAGATCCACCAGCCGCGCCGACTCGGAGTCCGCATAGAGCTGCAGCGTGTTCACGATCAGGTCGATCTTGTCTTCGAGCTGGCGGTCCTTGCCGCGGATCCGCTCGTCCACCAGGCGCATGGTTTCCGGCTTGTCCGGCTCGAACAGCTTGAGCGCTTCCAGGTACTGCCCGGTGATGCCGGCATGCAGTCGCAGCGCGTCCGCCGCGCCATCGGGAGGAATGCCGGCGCGCGTCATCACCGACTGCACCTCGCCGAACCGCGTCCGGACCTCCTCGGCCCGCTTCCTGAAGGAAGCGAGGAATCGGTCGTAGCTGCCTTGCTCGTTGCCACGCAGCAGGAGGTGCCTGAAATCCTGGGTCTGGACGCGGAACGAAATTCCGGCCGCGCGTGCGTTGTTCAGCGTGTCCTTCAGGTCCCGCTGGCGTTCCAGGCTTTCGGCATTCACCCGCTGCGCGTCGTGCAACGCGAACACGCCGTAGCCGCCCACCAGCAGGATCGCCGCCACGAGCACGCCGATCAACACGGCCAGCTTCGTGGCCACTCTCATTTTCGCCAACATGTGCTCTTCTCCTACTGCGGACCCAGCATGCCATGGAGCCGAACGAACGGTTACAGACGAGCGTGCACGGCAGGCAGCGTCCCGCCTCGGCGCGGCGGCGAGCCGACGAAAGGGCGCGGGCGTGGCTCGAATGGCAGCGCTCGTCGCTCGCGACCAACGCCGGACATCGCCTGCGCGCGGTCTCTCCTAGGCGCGCAGCGTTTCCACCAACCCCCGCAATGCCGCCAGGTAAGACACCGGCCCCAGCCCCTGCACCGTACCTTTCACCGCGGGCGAAATGATCGAGTGGCTGCGCCACGGCTCGCGCGCAGCGATGTTCGACATGTGCACTTCCAGCACCGGGAAGGGCATCGCCTTGATCGCGTCGTGCAGCGGCACGCCGTGCTGCGTCAGGCCGGCCGGATTGACCAGCGCCCCGGCCGCGGCATCGATGTTGGCGTGCAGGAAGTCGATCAGCACGCCCTCGTGATTCGACTGGATCACGTCCAGCTCCACGTCCAGCTCGCGGGCCAACGCCTGCAGCCGTTCGTCGATCTGCGCCAGCGTGGTCGTGCCGTAGATGTGCGGCTCGCGCCGGCCGAACAGGTTCAGGTTCGGCCCATGCAACACGAGGATCTTCACGGTGCCGTCCTTCACTTGCTCAGGCGCGCGAGCTCGTCGTGGTACAGCTTGACGATGGCCGGGTCGTAGCTGGCTGCGAACTTGTCCGTGACGGGTTTGGCGACCTGGCGCATGCGTGCCTGTTCGGCCGGTGTGAGCTCGTTGAACTGCATGCCCTTGGACTGCAGCTCCGCGACGGCCTTCTGCGCCGCGGCGCGGCTGGCCTGGCGCTGGAATGTGCGCGCTTCGTTGAACGACTCCTGCATCATCCGTTGCTCGGCGGGCGGCAGGCGATCCCAGAAGCGCTTGCTGACCAGCACGATATTGGCCGCGTACACGTGGTTGGTGGCGCTGACGTACTTGTTCACCTCGTTGATCTTGTTCGACAGGATCACCGAGTACGGGTTCTCCTGGCCGTCGACCGCGCCTGATTCGAGAGCGCCGTACAGTTCGGCGAAAGGCATGGGCACCGGGTTCGCCTTGAAGGCCTTGAAGGTCTCCAGGAACACGGGGTTCGGGATCACGCGGATCTTCAGGCCTTCCAGGTCCTCGGGGCGGCGGATCGGCCGCTTGCTGTTGGTGACGTTGCGAAAGCCGAGGTCCCAGTAGCCCAGGCCGACGAGGCCCTTCTCCGGCAGGCGCGCCAGCAGCGCCTGGCCCAGCGGCCCGTCGAGCAGCGCGTCGGCCTGCGCGAAGCTGCCGACGCTGAACGGGAAGTCGACCAGGCCGAACTCCTTGACGATGCCGGCCAGCGACGTCGTCGCCGGCGCCGTCATTTCCTGCACCCCGCCCTGCAGCGCGGACTGCTGCTGCATCTCGTTGCCGAGTTGGGAAGCCGGGAACTCCTGCAGCTTCAGCTTGCCGCCGCTCCTGGTCGCCAGCAGTTCGGCGAAGCGCTTGACGCCCATGCTGACGGGGTGGTCCGCGTTGTTCAAGTGGCCGAACTTGATCAAGCGCTCCTGCACGTCCTGTGCGGCCGCTGCGAGGCTGGCCAGGACGATGGCGCCGAACACTGCGGCACGGAAGATGGGTGTCATTCGATGTCTCCTTTTGAGGTTCTGGTGGGGCGATGCTAGGCAAATGGCTGGAACAGTGTTCCAAACTAGAATTTGGTTTCGCATTGCGAGGCGAAGGGCGAACATGACGGGCACGCTGGCGCGATCGCTGGGCATCCTGGAGACACTGGCGGCACACCCGGAGGGGCTGCCGCTCGCCGCCGTGGCGGACGAACTGGAGTTGCCGCGCAGTGCCTGCCATCGGCTGCTGGCGGAGCTGCTGCGCTGCGGTTACGTGCGCCAGGTGCGCGAGCACGGCGACTACGCGCTCACCACCAAGCTGGCCGCGCTCGGCCTCACCTATCTGGGTGCCTCGGGCATCGTCGACATCGCGCAGCCCATCATCGACCGCCTGGCCGAGGCCACCGGGGAACTGGTGCGGCTCGCGCTGGTGGATGGCGATCGCCTGACCTTCGTGGCGAAAGCGCAGGGTGCGCGCTTCGGGCTGCGCTACGACCCCGACATGGGCATCGACGTCAGGCTCTCGTGCAGCGCGGGCGGCCATGCGTGGCTGATGACATTGAGCGAGGAGCGCGCGACCGAGCTGGTCGCCAGGCAAGGCTTTGGCGAGCGCAAGGCCTACGGCCCGAAGGCGCCGACCACGTTCAAGGCCCTGATGCAGGTGCTGGAGGAAGACCGGCGCCGCGGCTACAGCCTGATGGCCGAGATGTACGCGCCGGGCATGAGCGCGATGGCCGCGCCGGT
The DNA here is from genome assembly GCA_028292105.1 of Ramlibacter sp. GTDB lineage: Bacteria > Pseudomonadota > Gammaproteobacteria > Burkholderiales > Burkholderiaceae_C > Ramlibacter. The sequence continues at coordinate 6,663 of JAQGMY010000152.1, read as the reverse complement.
GCAGCGGCGCAATGAAGCGGCGATCGGGGTGATCACGGTGGCGGGGCCCCTGGTGCGCCTGACACCGCAGCGGATGCTGGATCTGGGCGATGCGATCCAGGCGGCGGCGGCGGACCTCGCGCTGGCGAGCACGAGCTCGCCTTTGTTCGCGCCGCGTCGGCGTTGAGCGTTGGGGGGCGTCCAGCGGTGGAGTTCGAACTCCGCCGACCCCGCGTTCACTCCAACAAGCGCGCCACCAGCGGGAACTGCTGCTCCCGCGCAATGTCCGCGGCCGTCTTGCCCCTGTCGTCGCGCAAGCTCTTGTCCGCCCCGCGCTCCAGCAGCAGCTTCGTGGCCGCCTCGTGCCCATAGCCGGCCGTCCACATCAACAGCGTCAGCCGGTTCTCCATCTGCGCATTGACCGGCGTTCCCGCCTTGAGCAATTCGTCCAGGCACTCGGCGCAGCCCTGCCCCGCCGCATAGGTGGCGGCGTTCTTCTTCACGCGGTCCACCGCATCCGCGCGCGCGCCGGCGGCCAGCAGCTTGCGCACGATCTGCGGACTGCCCGCGTAAGCGGCCGCCATCAGGGGCGTCACGCCCGCGAGGTTGGCCAGCTGCACGTCGGCTTTCGCCTGCAGCAGCACGTCCACCAAGGGAAGGTTGCCCTTGCTGGCCGCCATGTTCAGGGGCGAGTCGCCATTGCGGTCGCGGGAATTGACCTGGGCGCCATCGCCCAAAAGGGCGATCACCCGTTGCATCGAGCCTGCCCGTGCGGCCAGCACCAGCTGGCCGTTGATGTTGATGTTGTCGGCGCCTCGCTGCGCGTGACTGCTTGCTGCAAGCAGTGCGAAGACGGCGACGATGACGCTGCGCGAGAAGGTGGCATGCATGGGAGGCCCTCGGCTTGTGTTCGGCAAGCGAAAACATGATACTGGCAGCGGACCTTCGACAGGCCAGCCCGACGCTTGCGCGCCGGACTTCACTCGACGTCAGAGACAACACGAGGAGAAGTCTTATGCGAGTAGTACGCTATTTCCCGCTGGCCGCCGCACTGCTGTGTGCCGTGGCTTCCACCACGACCACTGCACAGGAGATCCAGGGCCAGGGCTCGCGCGGGCCGGCCATGATCATCAAGGCCCCGGACGTTTCCCAGGCGATGCTCAACGGCGCGCACCAGCAGTCCACCAACTGGCTGCACACCAACGGCGGCTACGAGCAGCAGCGGTACTACCCGGGCTCGCAGATCAATGCCGGCAACGTCAAGAAGCTGCGGCCGGTGTTCATGTTCCAGACCGAGGTCCGGGAATCCATGGAGACCGCGCCGATCGTGGTCGATGGCGTGATGTACATGACCACCTCGTTCAACCACGTCTACGCGCTCGATGCGAAGACGGGCCGCGAGTTCTGGCACTACAAGCACAAGATGGGGCCCATCACCACCTTCTGCTGCGGCCCCAACAACCGGGGCGTGGCCATCGAGAAGGGCAAGCTGTTCATGGGCACGCTCGACGCGAAGCTGGTGGCGCTGGACGCCAGGACCGGCGCGCTGCTCTGGGAAAAGGAGATCGCCGATCCCGAGAAGGGCTACAGCGAAACGATGGCGCCCACCGTCGTCGACGGCAAGGTGCTGATCGGCACCAATGGCGGCGAATACGGCATCCGCGGCTTCGTCAAGGCCTTCGACTCGAACGACGGCAACCTGCTGTGGACCTTCCACACCATCCCCGAGAAGGGACACGAGGGCGTGTGGGCCGAGAACGACCTCACCGGCCGCAACATGAAGCGCAACATCGCCGCCGAGAAGACGGCCCTGGCGCGCGACAGCTCGTTCTTCCAGACGCTCGGCGGCGGGGTGTGGATGAACCCGGCGGTCGACCTGAAGACCCGCACGATCTTCTTCGTGGTGGGCAATCCTTCGCCCGACCTGTTCGGCGCGGAACGCCCGGGAGACAACCTCTACACCGACTCGCTGGTCGCGGTGAACCTCGACACCGGCCAGTACAAGTGGCACTCGCAGTACATCGCACACGACGTGTGGGACCTCGACGCCGTCAGCCCGCCCATCCTGGTGGACGTGAAGGACGAGCGCGGCCGCATGGTGCCGGCGGTGGTCCACGGCGGCAAGACCGGCCACGTCTACGTGCACAACCGCGAAGACGGCAAGCTGATCCGCTTCTCGGAGGCCATGATTCCGCAGGAGAACATGTGGGTGCTGCCCACCGCCGGCGGCGCGCGCATGCTGCCCGGCGCCAACGGCGGTGTCGAATGGTCGCCGATGGCCTTCCATCCCAAGTACCGCCTGACGTACGCGCTGAACCTGCACCAGCCCATGACCTATCACGTGGAGGACGCGAAGTATCCCGGCGGCAAGCTTTGGCTGGGTGGCGCCTTCAAGGTGATCGAGGGCGAAAAGCAGTGGGGGCGGCTCGCAGCGGTCGACATCGACACGGGCAAGATTGCGTGGAAGTTCGACACCGAGCAGCCCTTGATTGGCGGCGCCCTGGCCACCGGCGGTGACCTGGTGTTCTACGGCGAAGGCAACGGCCTGTTCCGCGCCTTGCACGCCAAGACCGGCGCGCTGCTGTGGGAATTCAACTGCGGCGCCGGCGCCAATGCGATGCCGGTCAGCTACACGGTGTCGGGCAAGCAGTACGTGGCGATGGGCTGCGGCGGCAACACCCAGCTGGACTTCAAGCGCGGCAACTCCATGGTGGTGTTCGCGCTGGGCGACTAGGCCGATGCGCCGCCCGCGCATGATGTGGCTGGCGTGGGCGCTGCTTGTCGCGGCGCCCGCCGGTGCGCAGGACATCGAGGCCGGCCGCGCCAAGGCGCAGGTCTGCGCGGCCTGCCATGGCGCCGACGGCAATTCGATCGCGCCGGAAATCCCCGCGCTGGCCGGCCAGACCTGGCGCTATCTGTACATCCAGTTGCGCGACTTCAAGGAAAAGCGCCGCAGCAATCCGGTGATGTCGCCGTTCGCCGAGCCGTTGTCGCGCGAGGACATGATCAACATCGCCAACTTCTATGCGGCGCAGAAGTTGAAGCCGTCCACGTTCAAGGTGGACGACGCGAAGGCCAGGCTCGGGCAGGCGAAAGCCCAGGAGACGCTCTGCACCATGTGCCACCTCGGCGGCTTCCTCGGCCAGAACGAGATCCCGCGGGTGGCGGGGCAGAACTACGAATACATCGTGCTGCAGTTGAAGGCGTTCAAGGCGCGCACGCGTACGAACGATGCGGGCACGATGACGAGCGTCGCGCAGACGCTGAGCGAGGCCGATATCGAGAACCTCGGGCATTTCCTGACGGGGCTGCGCTGATTGGTAGCCCGTAGGGTGTGCAAGCTTCGCTTGCGCACCATGCAGTGGCCGTCGGGATGGTGCGCAAGCAAAAGCTTGCACACCCTACGCGAAGTACGAACTACGGGCCTTAGAACCCCGCAGCCAACCCATCCCGCCGCGAATCGCTCGCCACCACGTACCCTTCCTTCTTCGTGTCGCCCATCTTCCAGATGAACTGCCCTGCCCCGAAGTCCTGGTAGCTGTCGTTGATCACTTCCGTGCGATGGCCGCGGTTCGCCAGCTCCTGCACGGTCGCCTTGTCCATCTGCTGTTCGACGTTGATCTCCAGCCCCGCATTGAAGCGCCAGCGCGGCGCGTCGCAGGCGGCCTGCGGGTTCTGCTGGTAGTCGATCATGCGCACCAGGGTCTGCAGGTGGCCCTGCGGCTGCATGTTGCCGCCCATCACGCCGAAGCTCATCACCGGCGCGCCATCCTTGGTCAGGAAGGCCGGGATGATCGTGTGGAATGGCCGCTGGCCCGGCGCCACCTGGTTCGGTCCCGGCTCCAGGCTGAAGCCGTGGCCGCGGTTCTGCAGGCTGATGCCGAAGCCGGGCTCCACGCAGCCCGAGCCGAAGCCCATGTAGTTGCTCTGGATGTAGCTGATCATCATGCCGTTCTCGTCGGCGGCCGTCAGGTAGATGGTGCCGCCCTTGACGAAGTTGCCGGGGCCGAAGTGCTGGGCCCGCTTCATGTCGATCATCCGGGCCCGGCTTGCCAGGTAGGCGTCGTCGAGCAGCTGCTCGGAAGTGACTTCCATCGCGGAGCGCTCGGCCACGTGCTTGTAGACATCCGCGAACGCCAGCTTCATTGCCTCGATCTGCACGTGCTGCGAATCCGGGCCGTCGACCTTCATGGCCGCCAGGTCGAATTTCTCGGCGATGCCCAGCGCCATCAAGGCGGCGATGCCCTGGCCGTTGGGCGGGATCTCGTGCACCGTGTAGCCGCGGTAGTTCTTTTCGATCGGCTTGACCCACTCCGGCTGGAAGGCGGCGAAGTCCTGCACCGTGTGCACGCCGCCGTTCTCCTGGCTGAAGCGCGCCAGCGCTTCGGCGATCTGCCCCTGGTAGAAGGCCTTGCCCTTGGTCTCGGCGATCAGCTTCAACGCGCGGGCCGCCGCCGGAAACTGGAACAGCTCGCCGACTTGCGGCGCCCGCCCCCAGGGCAGGAAACTCCGGGCAAAACCGGGCAGCGAACCGAGCTCCGGCGTCGCCGCATCCCACTTCTGCTGCACCACCACCGGCATCAGGTAGCCGCGTTCAGCGATCTCGATGGCGGGCGCCAGCAGGTCGGCGAAAGGCAGCTTGCCGTACCGCTCGGACAGCGCCATCCAGGTGGCGACGGCACCCGGCACGGTGGCCGAATCGATGCCGCGCTTGGGCGGGGTCCTGGCATCCGCGCCGTACTTCTTGCGAAAGTACTCCGGCGTCCAGCCCTTGGGCGCCGGGCCCGAGCCATTGATGCCCTGCAGCTGCTTGCCGTCCCAGAGGATGGCGAAGGCGTCGCTGCCCAGCCCGTTGCTGACCGGCTCGCAGATCGTCATGGCGGCGGCCGCGGCGATCGCCGCATCGACCGCATTGCCGCCCTTCCACAACATCCGCAGCCCCGCCTGCGCGGCCAGCGGATGCGAAGTGGACACCGCGTTGCGCGCGAACACCGGGATCCGGGTGGTGGGGTACGGATTGTGGAAGTCGAAGTTCATGGCGAGATCATAGTTTCCTCGTCCGGGCTCCGGCGCAGGAGTCCGGCTTCGCGCAAGCTGCGCCCTACACTGACCCCATGAGAGACCAGGACATCGAGCCCTTCTTCGCCACGCTGCGCGCGGCCAACCCGATGCCGACCAGCGAGCTGGAGTACAGCACCGTCTTCGAGCTGCTGGCGGCCGTGCTGCTTTCGGCGCAGGCCACGGATGCCGGCGTGAACAAGGCAACCCGGCGGCTCTTCCATGTGGCCAACACGCCGCAGGCCATCCTGGCCCTGGGTCAGGATGGCCTGGAGGAATACATCAAGACCATCGGCCTGTACCGCATGAAGGCCAAGCACCTGCTGGAGACCTGCCGCATCCTGGTGGAGCAGCACGGCGGCCAGGTGCCGCGCAGCCGCGAGGCGCTGGAAGCGTTGCCGGGCGTCGGCCGCAAGACGGCCAACGTGGTGCTGAACGTGGCCTGGGGCGAAGAGGCGATGGCCGTCGACACGCACATCTTTCGCGTCAGCAACCGCACCGGCCTGGCACCCGGCCGCAATCCGGTGGAGGTGGAGCAGCGGCTGATGGAGCGGGTGCCCAAGGAATACCTCGTCGATGCGCACCACTGGCTCATCCTGCACGGCCGCTATGTGTGCGTCGCGCGGCTGCCCAAGTGCTGGGAATGCGCGGTGGCGCGCTGGTGCGACTACCAGCCCAAGACGCCGCCGCCCGCCGTGCGCACCTGAGCACACGACGGGCTGTCACAATGGCCGCAAGACCTTTTGCGAGACCGGCATGGACGAACAAGAACTCAAGGAGATGCTCGACGTTCACACGCAGAGCATCCAGGGCCTGGTGGAAAACCAGATGATGCTGGCAGCCCAGGTGCAGGTGCTGCAGGCCGCGCTGGCCACGGTGCTGCTGCACCACCCGGACCGCCCGACCCTGCTGCGCACCTTCCGCGGCTACATGAAGATCTCGAAAGAGTCCACGCCGCAATTGTCGCGGCACATGGAGGCCTTGGAAGGCGGGATGCTGGCGCTGCTCGGGCAAGGCACGGAGCCGGAGAGCAAGGGCTGAGCCACGGCCGCGGCGGATGTCGGGGGCACCGGCGATGTCGTGCGCGGCACGACGGATGTCACCCCGGGCTCAAAGGATGTCACCCCAAGCTGAAAGGATGTCATCCCGGGCTTGACCCGGGATGTCCCCTCAAGTCGCTGCATGGATTCCGGGTCAAGCCCGGAATGACATGTTCAACTCAGGGCATCGGAGCAAGCCCCCGCCACCCGCCACCCAGCCCCTGGATCAGCGCCACGGCCGCCAACTGCCGGTCGATCTGCGCCTGCACCAGCGCGCGGCGCGTCGACGCGGCATTCTGCTGCGCCGTGATCACCTCGGTGAACCCGATCTGACCGGCCTGGTAGCGGTTCAGCACCTGCTGCTCCACCAGGTCGGCAGCACGGCTGGCTTCGGCGCGCAGCGCCTGTTGCTGCTGCAGCACCCGCAACGCGACCAGCTGGTCTTCCACGTCCTGGAAAGCCGTCAGCACGGTCTGGCGATAGCGGGCCGCGGCCTGTTCGAGCTGCGCCCTGGACTGCTCCACCCGCGCCTGCCGCGCGCCGGCGTCGAACAAGGTCTGCGCCAGCGAAGCGCCGATCGCCCAGG
>JAQGMY010000131.1 GCA_028292105.1 Ramlibacter sp. | reverse complement strand
CAGATGGGCTTCGTGCTGCTGGGCCTGCTCTCGGGTGTCGTCAACGGCAGCGTGGTGTCCGCAGCCAACGCGTACAGCTCGGCGATGTTCTACATCGTGACCTACGTCCTCACCACGCTGGCGAGCTTCGGGGTGATCCTGCTGCTGGCCCGCGAAGGCTTCGAGAGCGAGGAGATCTCCGACCTCGCCGGCCTGAACCAGCGCAGCCCGCTGTACGCCGCGATCATGGCCATCTGCCTGTTCTCGCTGGCCGGGGTGCCGCCGATGGTGGGCTTCTACGCCAAGCTGGCGGTGCTGCAGGCGCTGCTGGTGTCCGGCAGTGCCTTCGCCATCGGCCTGGCGATCTTCGCGGTGATGATGTCGCTGGTCGCGGCCTTCTACTACCTGCGGGTGGTGAAGGTGATGTACTTCGATGCGCCCATCACCGCCACCACGGTCGCCGCGCCGATGGACGTCCGCGTGGTCCTCACGATCAACGGCGCCCTGGTGCTGATCCTGGGCATCCTGCCCGGCGGCCTGATGACCCTGTGCGCGCAGGCCATCGTGAAGATGCTTGCTTCCTAGGTGTCGCAGACCTTTTCCATCTGGCTGGTGATCGTGCTGGCCTTCGCCGCCGCCAACCTGCCTTTCCTCAGCCGCCGCCTGCTGGGAGTGGTCCCCTTGGCGCGCGGCAAGAATCTTGCGATCCGGTTCGCCGAACTCATCGTCCTGTATTTCGTGGTCGGCGGCATCGGCCTGCTGCTGGAAAAGCGGGCCGGGCAGATCGCGCCGCAGGGCTGGGAGTTCTACGCCATCACCGGCGCGCTGTTCATCACGTTCGCCTTTCCCGGCTTCGTTTGGCGTTACCTGACCCACCAGAGAAAGTAGCCCCATGTCCGACGACGGCCACCTGAGGGAACAGACCATCACCCGCGAGGAGCTGCTCAAGGGCCACTTCCTGCACGTCGTGCGCGAGACGGTGCGGTTGCCCGACGGCGGCTCGGCCACGCGCGAGTACGTGCTCCACCCCGGTGCCGTGGCCGTGGTGCCGCTGCTCGACGACGGCAAGCTCCTGCTGGAGCGCCAGTACCGCCATCCCACCGGCAAGGTGATGATCGAGATCCCGGCGGGCAAGCTCGATGCGGGCGAGGGCGCGCTGGTGTGCGGCCAGCGCGAACTGCTGGAAGAGACCGGCTACCTGGCGCGCGAGTGGGCCTATGCGTTCACGATGTACCCCACTGTCGCCTATTCCGACGAAGCGATCGAGATCTGGTTCGCCCGCGGCCTGGAGCACAAGGGCGCGAAGCTCGACGAGGGCGAGTTCCTGGACGTCATCAGCGCCACGCCCGAGGAATTCCTCGGCTGGTGCCGGGACGGCAAGGTGCAGGACTCCAAGACGCTGGCATCGGCGGTCTGGCTGCAGAATGTGCTGGCCGGCACTTGGAAACTGGACTGGAAGGCACCACCTTCCCAACCATGAAGGTCCTCAATCTCCAGTGCAGCCAGGCCCACGCCTTCGAAGGCTGGTTCGGCTCGGAAGAAGATTTCCAGGACCAGCTCGGTCGGGGGCTGGTCGAATGCCCGATGTGCGGCGACGGCGCCGTCGCCAAGATGCCCAGCGCGCCGCGCCTGAACCTCGGCGCCGCGGAGCCGGTGGCGGTCAAGAAGCAGGAAGTGATGGCCACGCCGGACGGCAAGCTGCAGGCCGCGTGGATGCAGATGGTCAGGCACGTGATGGCCAACACCGAGGACGTCGGCGAGAAGTTCGCCGAGGAAGCGCGCAAGATCCACTACGGGGAAACCGAAGAACGCGGCATCCGCGGGCAAGCCTCGAGGGAAGAAACCGAGGCGCTGCTGGAAGAGGGCATCAGCGTCATGCCGCTGCCGGTGCCCAAGGGGCTCAAGGGGCCGCTGCAGTAGGCGAGTCCATGAACTGCAGCGCCGCCAGCCGCGCATAGACTCCGTTCACCGCCAGCAGCTCCTCGTGGCGGCCCGATTCGACGATGCGGCCGTGGTCGAGCACGATGATCCGGTCGGCCTGCTGCACCGTGGCCAGGCGGTGGGCGATGACCAGGGTGGTTCGGTCGCGCATCGCCGATTCCAGCGCCGCCTGCACCATCCGTTCGCTTTCCGCATCCAGCGCGCTGGTGGCTTCGTCCAGCAGCAGCAGCGGCGGGTTCTTCAGCATCGCGCGGGCGATCGCGATCCGCTGCCGCTGGCCGCCGGACAAGCGCACCCCCCGCTCACCGAGGAAAGTGTCGTAGCCCTGCGGCAGCGCCCGGATGAATTCGTCCGCGAACGCGCCATAGGCCGCCGCCCGCACTTCTTCGACCGTCGCGCCGGGGCGGCCGTAGCGGATGTTCTCCAGCGCGGAAGCCGAGAAGATCACGGGATCCTGCGGCACCAGGCCGATGCGCGAACGCAGGTCCTGCAGCTTCATGTCGCCGATGGGGACGCCGTCCAGCGAGATGGTGCCCACCTGCGGATCGTAGAAGCGCAGCAGCAGCTGGAACACCGTGGTCTTGCCGGCGCCGCTCGGCCCGACCAGGGCCACCGTTTCACCCGGCTGCACCTCCAGCCGAAAGTCGGTGAGCGCGGCGGTCGCCGGCCGCGAGGGATAGTGGAAGCGCAGCCCTTCGAAGCGCACGCTGCTGCCGGCCTGCGACGCGGGCACCGAGACCGGCCGCAGCGGCGACACCACCGGCGAGCGCGCGCCCAGCAGCTCCATCAGGCGCTCGGTGGCGCCGGCAGCGCGCAGCAGGTCGCCATACACCTCTCCCAGCACCGCCACGGCGCCGGCAAAGATCGCCACGTACAGGGCCGCCTGTCCGAGCTGCCCCGCCGTGATGTCCCCGCGCAGCACGCCCTGGGTGCCCTTGTACAGGCCCCACAGCATCAGTGCCGCATTGGCGATGATCACGAATGCCACCAGGACCGCGCGGGCGCGGGTGCGCCGCACGCCGGTCCGGAAGGCGTTTTCGGTGGCCGTGCTGAAGCGCGCTGCCTCGCGCGCCTCCGCGGCATAGCTCTGCACCACCGGGATCGCATTCAGCACTTCGGCCGCGATGGCGCTGGAGTCGGCCACCCGGTCCTGGCTGGCGCGGGACAGGCGCCGCACCCGCCGGCCGAACCACATCGCGGGCAGCACCACCAGCAACACGACGAGCAGGACCTGCGTCATCACGTAGGGGTGGGTCACCACCAGCATCCCGAGAGCGCCGAGGCCCATCACCAGGTTGCGCAGGCCCATCGAGAAGGAGGACCCGACCACCGTCTGCACCAGCGTGGTGTCGGTGGTGAGCCGCGACAGCACTTCGCCGGTCTGGGTGCTTTCGAAGAACGCCGGGCTTTGTTCCAGCACGTGGGCATAGACCGCATTGCGCAAGTCGGCGGTGACGCGCTCGCCCAGCCAGCTCACCATGTAGAAGCGGCCGGCGGAGAACAGCCCCAGGCTGACCGCCACCGCGAACAGCAGCAGGAACTGCTCGCGCAAGGCGACCAGCCGCTCGCCCGGGTCGGCGGAGATCCCGCGGTCGATCATGGAGCGCAGGGCCACGGGGAACATCAGCGTCGCGGCCGCTGCCAGCAGCAGGAACACCGCGGCCAGCGCCAGGCGCCCCCGGTAGGGCCGCAGGAAGGGCAGCAGCCCGGACAGCGATTGCGGCGAGGAGGGAACGGGGGCGGCTGGCATCGCGGGAGTGTAGTCAGGCGCCGGCGCAGGCCCGCGCGGCGGGGAGGGCCGGACATTTGTCAGGTCATGCCCGGCCGGGTGCTCCCGACGGCTTTACCGTTGCGATCTTTAGTTTGCTGACAAATGGATCGCACGGGCGGGCGAACGGCGCTAGAGTACTTGCCGTCATGGCCTTCCCCCCGCAGAAAAACACCACCCGCAAAAAGGACGATCTCGATCGACCGTGGGAGGTGGGCGACGCCATCCCGGCGCCGGAAGCCATCGTCAAGGACGGCGACTCCGCCTGGGCCCTGTTCGACGAACTGACGCGGCAGCACGAGCAGAAATTCGCCGAAACGGCGGCGGCGACGGCGCCCGACAGCCTGAGCGGCGACCACCGGGGCTGGGCCGCCACCCAGCCGGCGGGCCGGTCCCTCAGCGCCTCCCGGCGTGAGAGCCAGCCGCTGTTCACGCTCGAGGGCGCCATGCTGGTGGCCCGCCGCAACAACCGCGTGTGCCCCCGCCCGGAGCGCTGGGCCGAGTTCGCGGCCCTGCTGCCCCCGCGCAAGACGCTGCGTGGCGTGCAGTCGCCGCCCGCGCCCGTTGCGCGCAGCGCCTGGGCCATCACTCCGCCGCTGACCAAGCGGCTGTGCTTTCGCGAGCAGATCGAGTGGGCCGACAAGCAGGGCGTGCTGGAAAACGTCATCGCCTTCATGCAGTCCATGGCCGAGACGGACTGGCTGCACATGGGCGAGGACTGATCACTGACAAATCGCCGGGGCGCCAGGCCGGTGCATGTGCATGTTCATCTTCATGTCACCGCGGCCTCGAGCCGGGGTCCATGCAGTCCGGAACCCCGGCTCACGGCCGCAATGAGACGACCGGCACCAGCGCCGCCACCCGGTCCAGCAGCTGCTGCGGATCGAAAGGCTTGGTGACGTAGTCGTTGGCGCCGGCGGCCATCGCGCGCCTCACCACCTCCTGGTCCTCGCGACCCGAGAGCATCACCACCGGCACCCTGTCCCAGGCGGCCTGCGCCCGCAGTCGCTGCAGCAGGCTCAAGCCGTCGTGCACCGGCAGGATCAGGTCCAGCAAAACGAGTTGCGGCGCGACGCCGGTGACGATGGCGTCCAGCGCCGCACCGCCATCGGCGGCGTGCTCCACCTGCCACCCCTGCCGCTGCAGCAGCACCCGCAGCATGGCCGCGATCATGCGGTCGTCCTCCACCACCAGCGCACGGCGAGCGCCGGTGCTGGTGGGGATCCCCGGATGGACTGGCTGCTGCATGGCTGCAGCATACTTGCTGCATGGAGACAAGCAACAGCAAGGGGCCACTGACCGGACTGAAGGTCGTGGAGATGGGGCAGCTGATCGCCGGCCCGTTCGCGGCGAAGACGCTGGCCGACTTCGGGGCCGAAGTGGTGAAGATCGAACCGCCCGGCGCCGGCGCCCCGCTGCGCAACTGGCGCCTGCTGAAGAACGGCACCTCGGTCTGGTGGCAGGTCCAGTCCCGCAACAAGCGCTCGGTGGCGCTGGACCTGCGCCAGCGGGAGGCGCAGGAGATCGTGCGCAAGCTGGCCGCCGAAGCGGACGTGCTGGTGGAGAACTTCCGGCCCGGCGCACTGGAAGGCTGGGGGCTCGATCCGCAGAAGCTGGTGGAAGCCAATCCACGCCTCGTGGTGCTGCGCATCAGCGGCTACGGCCAGACCGGCCCCTACCGCGACCGGCCCGGGTTCGGTGTCGTCGGCGAGGCGATGGGCGGTTTGCGCCACCTCACGGCGGAACCGGGCCGTGTGCCGGTGCGCGTCGGCGTCAGCATCGGCGACACGCTCGCCGCCTTGCACGGGGTGATCGGCATCCTGATGGCGCTGCACGAACGCGAGCGCTCGGGCCGCGGCCAGGTGATCGACGTCGCCTTGTACGAGGCGGTATTCAACTGCATGGAAAGCCTGCTGCCCGAATACAGCGCATTTGGCGCGGTGCGCGGCGCGGCCGGCAGCGCCCTGCCCGGCATCGCGCCCATCAAAGCCTACCTCTTCAAGTACGAAGGCTATTCCGTCATTGACGGAAACGGCGACAGCATATTCAATCGGCTGATGAACACGATTGGCCGCCCCGAACTCGGCGCCGATCCCCTGTTAGCCGACAACGCGGGCCGGGTGGCGCAGGTGGACAGGATTGACGCCGCCATCGGCCAGTGGGCCGCGCAGCGCACGGTGGACGAGGTGCTGGCGGAGCTGGACCAGGTCGCCGTGCCGGCGGGCCGCATCTACACCGTCGCCGACATTGCCGCCGACCCGCATTAC
>JAQGMY010000126.1 GCA_028292105.1 Ramlibacter sp. | reverse complement strand
TCGTGCATGATCACCGCCACTTCGTGGGCGAAGGTCGGGTCGTAGCTCACGCAGTTGGGGATCGTCTGCGCCAGCACGTGGCTGTGGCCGTCCTCGTGCTGCAGGCCCTCGCCGTTGAGCGTGGTCCGGCCCGAGGTGCCGCCCAGCAGGAAGCCGCGCGCCTGCATGTCGCCGGCGGCCCAGCACAGGTCGCCCACCCGCTGCAGCCCGAACATCGAGTAGTAGATGTAGAACGGGATCATGATGCGGTTGCTGGTGCTGTAGCTGGTCGCCGCGGCGATCCAGCTGGCCATGCCGCCCGCTTCGTTGATGCCTTCCTGCAGGATCTGCCCGTCGACCGTCTCCTTGTAATACGAGACCTGGTCGCGGTCCTGCGGGGTGTACCTCTGGCCCTGGTGGTTGTAGATGCCGATCTGCCGGAACAGCCCTTCCATGCCGAAGGTGCGCGCCTCGTCCACCAGGATGGGCACCACGCGCGGGCCGAGTTCCTTGACGCGCAGCAGCGCGGTGAGGAAGCGGACGTAGGCCTGCGTGGTGGAGATCTCGCGGCCTTCGGCGGAGGGATCCGTCACGGCCTTGAAGGCCTCCAGCCCGGGCACGTGCAGCTGCTCGTCGGCCTTGGCCCGGCGGCTGGGCAGGTAGCCGCCCAGTGCCTTGCGGCGGGCGTGCAGGTACTGCATCTCGGGCGTGTTGTCGTCCGGCCTGTAGAACGGCACCTCGGCCAGCTTGTCGTCCGGCACCGGGATGTTGAAGCGGTCGCGGAAGGCGCGGACGTCGTCCTCGCCCATCTTCTTGGCCTGGTGGGCGATGTTGCGGCCTTCGCCGGCCTTGCCCATGCCGAAGCCCTTGACCGTCTTGACCAGCAGCACGGTCGGCTGGCCCTTGGTGTTGACCGCCTTGTGGAAGGCCGCGTACACCTTCTGCGGGTCGTGGCCGCCGCGGTTCAGGCGCCAGATGTCCTCGTCGCTCATCTTGGCGACCATCTCCAGGGCCTTGGGATGCCGCCCGAAGAAGTTCTTGCGCACGAAGGCGCCGTCGTTCGCCTTCATGGCCTGGTAGTCGCCGTCGACGACGTCCATCATGATCTGGCGCAGGATGCCTTCCTTGTCGCGGGCCAGCAGCGGGTCCCAGTAGCTGCCCCAGATCAGCTTGATCACGTTCCAGCCGGCGCCGCGGAATTCGCCTTCCAGCTCCTGGATGATCTTGCCGTTGCCGCGCACCGGGCCGTCCAGCCGCTGCAGGTTGCAGTTGACGACGAAGATCAGGTTGTCGAGCCCCTCACGCGCGGCCACGCCGATGGCGCCGAGCGACTCGACCTCGTCCATCTCGCCGTCGCCCAGGAAAGCCCAGACCTTGCGGTTCTCGGTGTTGGCGATGCCGCGGGCATGCAGGTACTTGAGGAAGCGGGCCTGGTAGATCGCCATCAAGGGGCCCAGCCCCATCGACACGGTCGGGAACTGCCAGAACTCGGGCATCAGCTTCGGGTGCGGGTAGCTCGAGAGGCCCTTGCCGTCCACTTCCTGGCGGAAATTGTTCAGCTGTTCTTCACTGATGCGGCCTTCCATGAAGGCGCGGGCATAGATGCCGGGGGCGCTATGGCCCTGGATGAACAGGCAGTCGGCGCCGCGCTCGGCGGTTTCGGCGTGCCAGAAGTGGTTGAAGCCGGCACCCAGCATCGTCGCCAGCGAAGCGAAGGAGCTGATGTGGCCGCCGAGGTCGCCGCCGTCGGCCGGATCGAGACGGTTGGCACGGACCACCATGGCCATGGCGTTCCAGCGCATGTGGGCCCGCAGCCGCTCTTCGATTTCGAGGTTGCCGGGGCAGCGCTCTTCATCTTGCGGCTCGATCGTGTTGACGTAGCCGGTGGTGGCCGAGAAGGGCATGTCCATGCCTTCCTGGCGGGCCTGCTCGAGCAGCTGTTCCAGCAGGAAGTGGGCGCGCTCGCGGCCTTCGCTGGAGATGACGGCGGACAGCGCGTCGAGCCACTCTCGGGTTTCCTGGGCGTCGGCGTCATTGGGTGCCGAACCGAACAGGTTGTCGGGCTGTGCGGACATTGTCTTGTCTCCTGGTTTTCGTTGAATTTAGTACGGGCTGGCCGAACGCGGGCGAGTGTCGCATAACTCTTTGTACATTTCAAATGGTGCCGAGCCGTTTCATAATACGAACTTCTCTCGGCACTCGCTTGTCCCTGTACGTTGGTCACGCAAGGGCACACGCCTAAACTACTGCGCTAGATGCAAGACTCACCTGCTTCGGAGCTCCAGCCCGAAGAACCCATTCCCAACTGGTGGCGCCACTGGTGGCGGCGGCAGACCCCGACCCGCCAGGACCGCTACGCCATGCTCGCGCCGCTGGCCGCGGTGCTGCTGTTCCTGGCCGCCATCGTCTCGGCGTTCTGGTACCTGCGCCTCGAGGAGATGGACCGCGAGCAGGAGGCCGTCAAGCGCGACGTCGAATACTCGCAGCAGCGCATGCGCCTGCGCCTGCTGGAGCGGCAGGAACAGTTGATGCGCATGGCCCGCGACATCACCAACAAGGAAGTGGACGAGGACGAGTTCGTCGTGCGCGCGGAGTCGATGGTCGCGCAGTATCCCGAGTTGCTGATGCTCACCTGGATCGACGAGCGCCGGCGCCTGAAGGCCACCTACGCCGCCCCGAGCCTCAATGCCGGCCAGATCCGCGTGCAGGGCGAGGTCCTGCGCCCGGGCGAGACCGAGACCATGTACAGCCTGGCGCGCGACCTGCAGCAGCCGGTGTACTCGCAGCCGGTGGCCGGCCCCGACAGTTCCGGACTGCTGCAGTTGCACGTTCCGCTGGCGGACCAGGGCAAGTTCGGCGGCGTCGTGCTGGGCGAATACTCGATCGACGGGCTATTGCGTTACGGCGTGCCGGCCGAGATCTCCGCCAAGTACGCCGTCGCCCTGCTCGATGGCAAGAACCGGGTGCTTGCCGGCAACACGGTGCCGCCGCGGAACCCGGCCACGCAATTGCTGCCGTGGGCGGCACAGCCCAACGAATACGAGGTGCCCGTCTCGCCGGTGGGCAACGGCCTGATCGTGCGCGCCCAGGCGTATCGCACCGGACTGGGCGTGATCGGCAGCGGACTGTTCTGGCTGGTCGGCGCGCTGTCGGCGATGACCGCATGGATGCTGATCGCGAACTGGCGCCACACGCGCCGCCGCATGCAGGCGCAGCGGGCCTTGATGGCCGAAACCAACTTCCGGCGGGCCATGGAGAACTCGGTGCTGACCGGCATGCGCGCGCTCGACATGCACGGCCGCATCACGTACGTGAACGCAGCCTTTTGCCAGATGACCGGCTGGAGCGAAGCGGAACTCGTGGGTCGGACGCCGCCCTTCCCGTACTGGCCCCAGGAAGATCGCGAGTCGCTGTCGGCCCGGCTCGACGACGAACTGAAGGGCCGCACCATCCAGGGCGGTTTCCAGGTCCGCGTGAAGCGCAAGAACGGCAGCCTGTTCGACGCCCGCCTGTACGTGTCCCCCCTGGTGGACGCCAAGGGCAGCCAGAGCGGCTGGATGACGTCGATGACCGACATCACCGAGCCCAACCGGATCCGCGAACAGCTGCAGGCGTCGCACGAGCGCTTCACCACCGTGCTGGAGGCGCTCGACGCATCCGTGTCCGTGGCGCCGCTGGGCAGCGAGGAGGTGCTGTTCGCCAACAAGCTGTACCGCCTGTGGTTCGGCGGCCGTGCCGCCGGCCACCTGGGCATGGTGGCGCAGGCCGGCATGTCGGAGCAGCCGCGGCCGACCGATGAATCGATGGACAGCTTCGACTCCTTCGTCGGCTTGCCGACCAGCGGCCTGCCCTCGGCGGTGTCCGAGAACGCCGAGATCTTCGTGCCCGAACTGGGCAAGTGGCTGGAAGTCCGCTCCCGCTACCTGAACTGGGTGGACGGCCGGCTCGCCCAGATGGTGATCGCCACCGACATCACCACGCGAAGGCAGGCCGAAGAACTGGCGGCGGCGCAGGCGGAACGCGCGCAGTCGTCCAGCCGCCTCATCACCATGGGCGAAATGGCCTCCAGCGTCGCGCACGAGTTGAACCAGCCGCTCACCGCCATCAGCAACTACTGCAACGGGCTGATGTCGCGCATCAAGAGCAAGCAGATCGGGGAAGACGACGTGCTCGCGGCCCTGGACAAGACGGCTCGCCAGGCGCAGCGCGCGGGCCAGATCATCCAGCGCATCCGCAGCTTCGTGAAGCGCAGCGAACCGAACCGCACGCTGTCGGACGTGAGCATCATGGTCAGCGAAGCGATAGAGCTCGCCGAAATCGAGCTGCGCCGCCGCAACGTGCGCCTGTCGCACTATGTCGCCGCGCGCCTGCCGCACCTGATGGTGGACCCGATCCTGATCGAGCAGGTGCTGGTGAACCTGCTGCGCAACGCCGCCGAAGCCATCGAATACGCCGCCCGGCCGCCGGGCCGCCGCAGCGTCGAACTGCGCGTCGTTCCCAAGCAGGTGAACGAGCAGCCGGTGGTGGAGTTCTCGGTGCTCGACTCGGGCCAGGGCCTCGCGCCGGAGGTGATGGAGCGCCTGTACGAAGCGTTCTTCTCCACCAAGGCCGAAGGCATGGGCATCGGCCTCAACCTGTGCCGCTCGATCATCGAGTCGCACCACGGCAGGATGCAAGCGGAGAACATCTACAATGGCAGCGAAGTCGCCGGTTGCCGCTTTTCCTTCTGGTTACCAGTTTCCGGCGCTACAAATCCGATAGTGGGCAAGGACGCGGGGGTGACAACGGCATGAGCCTGATTCCGAAAAAAGGCACGGTTTACGTCGTCGACGACGACGAAGCAGTCCGTGACTCCCTGCAATGGCTCCTCGAGGGCAAGGACTATCGGGTCCGCTGCTTCGACTCCGCCGAATCCTTCCTCGCCCGCTACGACCCGCGCGAAGTGGCCTGCCTGATCGTCGACATCCGCATGGGTGGCATGACCGGGCTGGAGCTGCAGGACCGCCTGGTCGAGCGCAAGTCGCCGCTGCCGGTGGTCTTCATCACCGGCCACGGGGACGTGCCGATGGCCGTGAACACCATGAAGAAGGGCGCGATGGACTTCATCCAGAAGCCCTTCAAGGAAGACGAGCTGGTCAGCCTGGTCGAACGCATGCTCGAACGCGCCAAGGACACCTTCGCCGACTTCCAGAGCGCCGCCAGCCGCGACGCCCTGCTGTCCAAGCTGACGTCGCGCGAAGCGCAGGTGCTCGAACGCATCGTCGCCGGCCGCCTGAACAAGCAGATCGCCGACGACCTGGGCATCAGCATCAAGACGGTGGAAGCGCACCGCGCCAACATCATGGAAAAGCTGAACGCCAACACGGTGGCGGACCTGCTGAAGATCGCCTTGGGCCAGCAGCCTCCCAAGACCTGAACCTGTAGGGTGTGCACGCTTGCGTGCGCACCACCCCCCATCGTCGAAGGTGCGCGGCCAAGCCGCACACCCTACGAAGACTCCCCCATGACCGCCCAAATCATCGACGGCAACGCCCTTGCCAAGCAGATCCGCGCCGAAGTCGCCGGCCGCACCGAAGCCCTGAAGGCGCGCGGCATCCAGCCGCGCCTGGCCATCGTGCTGGTCGGCGAAGATCCCGCCAGCCAGGTCTACGTGAAGCACAAGGCCGCCGACAGCGAGCAGACGGGGCTGCTCGCCACGCTGGAACGCTATCCGGCGACGATGACCGAAGACGAACTGCTCACGCGCATCCGCGCGCTGAACGCGGAACCGTCGGTGCACGGCATCCTGGTGCAGCTGCCGCTGCCCAGGCACATGGACAGCCACAAGGTGATCGAGACCATCGCCCCGGCCAAGGACGTGGACGGTTTCCACATCGCCAGTGCCGGCGCGCTCATGGTAGGGCAGCCGGGGTTCTGGCCGTGCACGCCCTATGGCTGCCTGAAGATGCTCGATGCGATCGGCTACGAGCTCAAAGGCAAGCATGCGGTCGTCATCGGCCGCAGCAACATCGTCGGCAAGCCGATGGCGCTGATGCTGCTCGGGCGGGATGCGACCGTCACGATCACCCACAGCCGCACCACGGACCTCAAGGCGCTCACGCTGCAGGCCGACGTGGTGGTGGCCGCGGTGGGCAAGCGCAACGTGCTGACCGCCGACATGGTCAAGCCCGGCGCCGTCGTCATCGACGTCGGCATGAACCGCAACGAGGAAGGCAAGCTCTGTGGCGACGTCGACTTCGAGGCGGTGAAGCAGGTCGCGGGCTGGATCACGCCGGTGCCGGGCGGCGTCGGCCCGATGACGCGCGCGATGCTGCTGGTGAACACCATCGAGGCCGCCGAACGCGTGGCCGGCCGGCCCGCCTGAGCTGCGCCGGGTTGGGGTGAACCCCGGCCATCGAACCCTGGCGGCGCGCGCAGAATGCCGCCAGGAGACAACCCATGAACCTTCGCCCGACCCGCCGCCTGGCACTGGCTTCCCTGCTGGCCGCCACCCTCGCGCCTTCCTGGGCGCAGCAGGGCCCCTTCAGGATCGGCCTCATCCTGCCGATGTCCGGGCCGTTCGCCACGACCGGGCAGCAGATCGATGCGGCGGTGCGCCTCTACATGGCGCAGAACGGAACCACGGTAGCGGGCCGCAAGATCGAAGTGGTGCTGCGCGACGACGCCGGCGTGCCGGACAACACCCGCCGCATCGCGCAGGAGCTGATCGCCAACGACAAGGTGGCGGTGCTTGCCGGTTTCGGCCTCACGCCGCTCGCCCTGTCGGTCGCACCCCTGATCACGCAGTCGAAGACCCCCGCGGTGGTGATGGCGGCGGCCACTTCCAGCATCGTCGAGTCCTCGCCCTACTTCGTGCGCACCAGCGTGACGCTGGCGCAGACCGCCAGCACGATGGCGGAATGGGCCAGCAGGAACGGCATCAGGAGCGTGGTCACGCTGGTGAGCGACTACGGCCCCGGCATCGACGGCGAAAAGGCCTTCAAGGAGCGTTTCGAGGGCAAGGGCGGCAAGGTGCTGGAGTCGCTGCGGGTGCCCCTGCGCAACCCGGACTTCGCGCCTTTCCTGCAGCGGGTGCGGGATGCCAAGCCGGAAGCGGCCTTCCTGTTCGTGCCCTCCGGCGCCGGCGCGGCGCTGATCAAGCAGTTCGCCGAACGCGGCCTGGACAAGGCGGGGATCAAGCTGATCGGCGACGGCAGCGTGACGGACGACGACCAGCTCCCCACGATGAGCGACGCCACCCTGGGCGCCGTCACCGCCTTCCACTATTCGGCGGCGCACAAGAGCGCGCTCAACCAGAAATTCGTGCAGTCCTTCAAGGCCGCGAACAAGGGGCTGCGGCCAAACTTCATGGCCGTCGGCGGCTGGGACGGCATGCGGGTGATCTACAAGGCGCTGGAAGCGAGCAAGGGCGAAGGCGGCGACGCCTTGCTTGCCGGCATGCGCGGCCAGTCCTTCGAGAGCCCGCGTGGCCCGCTGCAGATCGACCCCGCCACCCGCGACGTGATCCACAACATCTACATTCGCCGTGTGGAACGCGTGGGCGGCGAGCTTTACAACGTGGAGATCGAGACCTTCAAGGATGTGAAGGACCCGGGCAAGAGCCAGCGCTGAGGAACCCGAAGCCGACAGCCGGACTCTTTCGCTCCTCCTCTCCCTTCTGCGACTTCTGCGAAACCTTTGCGACTTCTGCGTCCGGCTACCCGCTCCCGCTGCCGCCCCCCGGCTCCCGAAATCCCCCCGCCCCATTGAACTGCGCCCGACTGCCGCAAAATGGCAGTCATGAGCAATCCCCTTCTCGACTTCAGCGATCTTCCCCTCTGGGACCAGGTCAAGCCGGAACACGTGGCGCCTGCCATGGACGAACTGCTGGCACAGGCGAGCCAGGCGCTGGCAACGGTGACCCACGAGGGCTTCCCGGCCGAGTGGGAAGCGATCGCGCGGGTGCTCGACGTCGCCACGGAGCGCCTCAGCCGTTCGTGGGGCATGGTGGGCCACCTGAACGCCGTCGCTGATACGCCGGAGCTGCGCGCCGCCTACAACGAGGCCCTGCCGCGCGTCACCGAGTTCTGGACGCGCCTGGGTTCGGACGAAAAGCTGTATGCCAAGTACAAGGCGATCGATGCCGCGCGCCTCGGCGCCGACCAGCGCCAGGCGCTCAAGAACGCGCTGCGCAACTTCGCCCTGTCGGGCGCCGAGCTCACCGGCGCCGCCAAGGAGCGCTTTGCCCGGATCCAGGAGCGGCAGGCCGAACTGGCCCAGAAGTTCAGCGAGAACGCGCTCGACTCCACCGACGCCTTCGCCTACTACGCCTCGGAAAGCGAGCTCGATGGCGTGCCGCCGGACGTGGTGCAGGCCGCCCGCGCCGCCGCCGAGGCCGAAGGCAAGGAGGGCTACAAGCTCACGCTGAAGATGCCTAGCTACCTGCCGGTGATGCAGTTCGGCCACAACCGCACGCTGCGCGAGCGCCTGTACCGCGCCTACGTCACGCGCGCCAGCGACCAGGGCGACCCGAAGTTCGACAACACGCCGCTGGTGCGCGAGATCCTGGCGCTGCGGCGCGAGGAGGCCCGTTTGCTGGGGTACCAGAACTTTGGCGAGGTGTCGCTGGTGCAGAAGATGGCCGAGTCGCCCAAACAGGTGGTGCAGTTCCTGCGCGACCTGGCGCACCGCGCCCGCCCGCACGCGCTCAGGGACGTCGCGGACATGCGGTCCTTCGCTGACGAGCACCTGGGGCTGGCCGACCCGCAAGCCTGGGACTGGCCTTACGTCGGCGAGAAGCTCAAGGAGGCGCGTTACTCCTTCAGCGAGCAGGAGATCAAGCAGTACTTCCCGGCGCCCAAGGTGCTGGCCGGGCTGTTCAAGATCATCGAGACCCTGTTCGAGGTGGCGATCCGCCGCGACTACGCCCCGGCGTGGCACCCGGCGGTGGAGTTCTACCGCATCGAGCGCGAAGGCAAGCTGGTCGGCCAGTTCTACCTGGACCCGTCGGCGCGCAGCGGCAAGCGCGGCGGCGCCTGGATGGACGACGTGCGGGCCCGCTGGCTGCGCCCGGACGACGGCAAGCTGCAGATGCCGGTGGCGCACCTGGTGTGCAACTTCGCCGAAGGCGCTGCGGCCAAGCCCCCGTTGCTCACGCACGACGACGTGATCACTCTCTTTCACGAGTCCGGCCACGGCCTGCACCACATGCTGACGCAGGTCAACGAGCGCGACGTCTCGGGCATCAGCGGCGTCGAATGGGACGCCGTGGAGCTGCCCAGCCAGTTCATGGAGAACTTCTGCTGGGAATGGGGCGTGCTCAAGCACATGACCGCGCACGTGGAAACCGGCGAGCCGCTGCCGCGCGAGCTGTTCGACAAGATGCTGGAAGCGAAGAACTTCCAGAGCGGGCTGGGCACGTTGCGGCAGATCGAGTTCTCGCTGCTGGACATGCTGCTGCATACCGAGCACGACCCCGACGCCGACGTCCTGCCGCTGGTGCAGCAGGTGCGCGAGGAGATCTCGGTGCTGCACCCGCCGGCGTTCAACCGGATGCTGCACACCTTCAGCCACATCTTCGCCGGCGGCTACGCGGCCGGGTACTACAGCTACAAGTGGGCCGAGGTGCTGAGCGCCGACGCTTATGCGGCGTTCGAGGAAACCGCCGGCAAGGATGGCATGCCTAGCGTGCAGACTGGCAGAAAATACCGCCAGGCCATCCTGGAGGCAGGGGGCAGCCGGCCAGCCATGGAATCGTTCAAGGCGTTCCGCGGCCGCGAGCCGACGCTGGACGCATTGCTGCGCCACCAGGGCATGGCGTGACAGGACCGAACAAAACGAGAGTGGAGGTACCGACCATGTTGTTTCCCATCCGACGGATCGCCCTGGCAAGCCTGTGGGCGGCCGCCGCGGCAGCCAGCCTGGGGGTCGGCGCCCAGCAGGTGTATCGCATCACCGGGCCGGACGGCCGCGTGAC
>JAQGMY010000122.1 GCA_028292105.1 Ramlibacter sp. | reverse complement strand
GCCCGTGTCTTTATTTGGCCAGGCCGAGCTTGTCGACCAACGCCTTCTCGGTGCGGAAGGTTTCCTGGGCAAAGCGGGCGTACTGCTGCTGGTCCATGTAGTTGGGCAGCATGTCGTAGCGCGCCAGCGCCGCCACGTAGCTGGGATCCTCCATGGCCTTCTTGAAGGCGTCGTGCAGACTCTTGGTCACGTCGGGCGGCGTGTCGCGCGGCGCGCCGATGCCGAACGGCGAGTTCTGCACGATGTCCAGCCCCAGCTCCTTGAGCGTGGGCGCGTCGGGAAACTTGTCCAGCCGTTTCTCGCCCCAGGTGTTGAGCACGCGCAGCTTGCCGGCCTGCACCAGCGGCGCGAAGCCGGTGGAATCGGCGGCCGCCATGATGTGGCCCCCGGTGATGGCGACGGCCAAGTCGGCGCTGCCTTTGTAAGGCACGTGGTTGAGCTGGACGCCCAGCTTCTGCGCGATCAGCTCCGTCGTCAGGTGCGGGCTGGTCAGGGTGCCGGTAGAGCCGTAGCTCAGCTTGCCAGGGTTGGCCTTGGCGTAGGCGACGAAGTCGGCCCAGTTCCTGATCGGGCTGTCGGCCGGCACCACGATGCCGAAGGCATAGCCGGTGACGTTCAGCACGTAGCTGATGTCCTTGACCGGGTCCCAGGCGATCTTGGTGGTGTAGGGCAGGCGGAACACGCCCAGCGGGATCTGCGCCAGCGTGTAGCCGTCCGGCGCCGAGGTCTGCAGCATCTGCGCCGGCAGCGTGCCGCCGGCGCCCGGCTTGTTGTCGATCACCACCGGCTGGCCGAGGATCTTGCCGGCGTTTTCAGCCAGCTGGCGCATGGTGATGTCGGTGGGGCCACCGGCCGGGAAGGCGATGACGAGCTTGATGGGCTTGGCCGGGAAGGCCTGGGCCTGGGCGCCCACGCTGGCGACGGCGAGCGAGGCCGCGGCGAGCTGGATGAGGTGACGACGAAGCATAGTGACTCCAGAGCATGCAGGTAAGGGCAAGCCGACATTGGAGCCGATGCGGCGGGTCGCGCGCATCGGGAGTAGCCCGCGCGTTGTCCACTGAGTGACAGCAACCCCGGCCGCCGTGTTTCGCTACAGGACCAGCAAGGCGCGAAAGTCGTTGACGTTGGTGTGGGTCGGGCCGGTGACCACGAGGTCCCCCAGCGCACTGAAGTAGCCGTAGGCGTCGTTGCGCCCGAGGAAGAGGTCGATCTTCAGGCCTTGCGACTGCGCCCGCTCCAGGCTGTCCGGCGCCACGAAGGCGCCGGCGTTGTCCTCCACGCCGTCGATGCCGTCGGTGTCCGCGGCCAGCGCCCACACACCGGGCTGGCCTTGCAGCGCCTGCGTGAGCCCCAGGCAGAACTCGCCGGCGCGGCCACCACGGCCGCGGGCAACGTCGGCGGCCTGCTTGCGCACGGTCACCGTCGTCTCGCCGCCGGACAGGATCACGCAAGGGCGCTGGAACGGCTCGCCGTGCCGCGCCACGGCGCGCGCCAGCGCCGCGTGCACCTTGCCGACCTCGCGCGACTCGCCTTCCATCTCGTCGCTCAGGATGTGGGCGTCGAGACCGGCGGCCCGGGCCACCGCGGCTGCCGCGTCCAGCGATTGCCGGGGCGTGGCGATCATGTGCACCTGCTGGCCGGCGAACACCGGGTCGTGCGGCTTCGGTGTTTCCAGGGCGCCTTGCTCCAGCTGCTCCCTGATGGCTCCAGGCACCTCGATGCCGTACCGCAGCAGGATGGCGAGCGCATCGGCGCAGGTGGTCGCATCCGGCACGGTGGGCCCGCTGGCGATCACCGATGGATCGTCGCCCGGAACGTCGCTGATGGTGAGCGTCACCACGCGCGCCGGGGCGCAGGCGGCGGCGAGGCGGCCGCCCTTGATGCGCGACAGGTGCTTGCGCACGCAGTTCATCTCGCCGATGTTGGCGCCCGAGTGCAGCAGTTCGCGGTTGATCCTTTGCTTGTCTTCGAGCGTCAGCCCCGCTGCGGGCAGCGTCAGCAGCGCGGAGCCGCCGCCGGAGATCAGGCACAGCACCAGGTCGTCCGCCGTGAGTCCGCGGGTGAGTTCCAGGATCCGTTCGGCCGCCTTCAGTCCGGCCGCATCCGGCACCGGGTGTGCGGCCTCCACCACTTCGATGCGCGCCGGCAGTCCTGGCGGCCGCGGCGGCGTGTGCTGATAGCGCGTGACGACCAGGCCCGAGAGCGGCGCGTCCGCCGGCCACAGGGCTTCCACCGCTTGCGCCATCGCCCCGCCTGCCTTGCCGGCACCGAGCACCAGCGTGCGGCCACGCGGCGGCGGCGGCAGGAAGGCCTCGGTGTTGTGCAGTGGCAGCGCCCGGTGCACGGCCGCGCGATAGAGATGCTCGAGAAAGGCGCG
The DNA here is from genome assembly GCA_028292105.1 of Ramlibacter sp. Classification (GTDB taxonomy): domain Bacteria; phylum Pseudomonadota; class Gammaproteobacteria; order Burkholderiales; family Burkholderiaceae_C; genus Ramlibacter. The sequence goes on along the minus strand of JAQGMY010000122.1, from coordinate 344 downwards.
CGGCTGGATGCGCGGATCGGGGGTGGTCACGGCAAGTACTCCTGCGCGCATTGTGACCGGGCCGCCGGGGCCTGAAGCCGCGGCGGCCGCTAGGAGCCTGGGCGGCAGAGGGACTCACCAGCGCCGCTGCGGCGCGAAGCCGCAGCCGTGCGCGTGCTTACTGGCGCAGGCCGATGGCAAGGTAGCCCGGCACCACCTTCACCCGCGGCACCTTCGCGGGCGTGTCCACCGAGCCGGCCTACGGCACCGTGACGATCAACACGAGCACCTTCAACACGAACTTCCTGTCGCCGAGCGGAACCAGCAGCGTCACCAGCGGCACGGTGGGCACGCCGACGGATCCC
>JAQGMY010000125.1 GCA_028292105.1 Ramlibacter sp. | reverse complement strand
AGCATGCTATAGAGCGCCGGCGGTCGGCGCGTAGAGAGTTTTCCCGATGAAAATTGCTGCTTACCGCCACCAGGGCCAGCCTGGCCTTGGCCGTGTGACTGCCGACGCCACCCAGATCGAGCCTTTCCAGCTGACCCCGGCCGAGGTCGCGCTCGGCGCGCTTCCGCTCGTCGAGGCGCAGGCTGCCGGTCGACCGCTGCCGGCAACGGGCATGGCCATCGCGCTCGGGCAGGTGCAACTCACCGCGCCCATTCCCAGGCCGCGGCGCAACATCTTCTGCGTCGGCAAGAACTACCACGCGCACGCCAGGGAGTTCGCCGGCAGCGGCTTCGACTCCAGCGCCAAGGCGGTGCCCGGCGGCGACATCCCCACCGTGCCCATCATCTTCTCGAAGGTGCCGGAATCGGTGATCGGGCCGCTGGAGGAGATCCGTTTTCCCGGCGACGTCTCGACGGCGATCGATTACGAAGCGGAGCTGGCGGTGGTGATCGGGCACGGCGGCAAGGGCATCAGCAAGGAAGATGCCATGAAGCACGTCTGGGGCTACACCATCATCAACGACGTGACGGCCCGCGACTGGCAGGGTCGCCACTCGCAGTGGCTGCTGGGCAAGTCCTTCGACACCTTCTGCCCCATGGGCCCGTGGCTGGTGACCGCCGACGAGATGGACGGCCAGAACACGCAGGTGAAGTGCTGGGTCAACGGCGAGAAGCGCCAGGACGCCAACACCAAGGACTTCATCTTCGACATCCCGACGGTCATCGAATGCATCTCCGCGGGCATCACGCTGTACCCCGGCGACATCATCGCCACCGGCACCCCGGTGGGCGTGGGCATCGGCTTCAAGCCGCCCAAGTACCTGAAGCCGGGTGACGTGGTCCGGGTGGAGATCGACGGTATCGGGGTGCTCGAGAACCCGGTGCGCTGACGCTCCTTCAAGCCACCACGGGTGGCTCCTCCATCGCTTCCATCTGCTCTTCGAGCATCTGTACCTGGCCGCGCCAGTAGTCGGAGCTGCCGAACCAGGGGAAGGCGCGGGGGAACGCGGGATCGTCCCAGCGGCGGGCCAGCCAGGCGCTGTAGTGGATCAGCCGCAGCGTGCGCAGCGGCTCGATCAGCGCCAGCTCGTTGCGGTCGAAGTCGCGGAACTGCTCGTAGCCGTCCACCAGCGCGCCCAGCTGCTTTTGCCGCTGCGAGCGCTCTCCGGACACCAGCATCCACAGGTCCTGCACGGCGGGGCCGCTGCGGGCATCGTCGAGGTCGACGAAGTGCGGGCCGGCATCCGGCGTCCACAGGATGTTGCCCGGGTGGCAGTCGCCGTGCAGGCGCAGGTCGCGCACGCCGGCGGCACGGGCCTGCTGCAGCGCCGTGCGAATCTGCGCCAGCGCGGTCGTGCACGCGCGGTCCCACTCGCCTTGCACGTCCAGCGGAATCGCGTTGTGCGACAGCAGCCAGTCCCTGGGCTCGTCGCCGAAGCTCTCCACGTCGATGGCGGGCCGGGTGGCGAAGGGCTTCTTGGCCCCGACGGTGTGCAGGCGCGCGAGGTAGCGGCCTATCCACTCCAGCACTTCGCCGTCGTCCAGCTCCGGCGAACGGCCGCCGCGCCGCGGCGAGACGCTGAAGGAAAAGCCCGCATGCTGGTGCAGCGTGCCGCCCTGGGGCGCGAGAGGCGCCACGGCCGGCACTTCCGCCAGCTCCAGCTCGTGGGCGAACGCGTGCTCCTCCAGGATCTGCGGCTCGGTCCAGCGGTTGGGCCGGTAGAACTTGGCAACCACGATCGCGTTGCCTTCGAAAGGGTCCTCCAGGTGGATCTGGTAGACCCGGTTTTCGTAGGAGCTCAGGCCCAGCAAGCGGCCGTCGCCATGGAGTCCCACGGAGGCGAGGGCGTCCAGCACCACGTCCGGCGTGAGGGTCTCGTATGGATGGCGGGCGTCTGTCATCGCCCATTGTCGCCGCTGCAAAACAAAAAAGCCGGCCCGTCGGAGACGGCCGGCCTGCTGCGCTCGGCGCTCGCGTCTCAGACGACGTTGAGCGTCACGTCGATGTTGTTGCGCGTGGCGTTCGAATAGGGGCACACCTTGTGCGCTTCGGCGACCAGTTGCTCGGCGGTCGCGCGGTCCATGCCCGGCACCTTGATGTTCAGCCGAGCGGCGATGCCGTAGCCCAGGGAGGTCGGGCCGAGGTCGACTTCCGCGTCGACCGTGGTGTCGGCCGGCACCGTCAGCTTCAGCTTGGGAGCCACGGCCTTCATGGCGCCGAGGAAGCAGGCGGAATAGCCGATGGCGAACATCTGCTCGGGATTGGTGCCGTTGCCCTGGCCGGGGGGCGACAGTTTCACTTCCAGCTTGCCGTCGTCGGAGCGGCCCTGGCCGTCGCGGCCGCCGGTGGCGGTGGTCTTGGCGGTGTACAGCACTTTGTCGAGGGGAGTCGTCATGGTTCTTCCTTGGGATGGATGCTTCTTGCGAAGCGGGAGGGTTGGGGCTCAGGCAGCGAGCCGTCGGCGCAGGCTGCGCACGTTTTCGGTCAGCTGCATCAATTCGGGCACGGAGCACTGGCTGGCGGCCGCCACGCAGCGCGGCACCTTGCCCGCGCGCGTCTTCAGCTTGCGGCCGGCGGCGGTGAGGTGGACGTGCACGCGGCGCTCGTCTTCGACGGCACGCAGCCGGCTCACCAGCCCGGCGGATTCCAGCCGCTTGAGCAGCGGCGTGAGCGTGCCGGAATCGAGAAACAGGCGCTGGCCGAGCTCCGACACCATCAGGCCGTCGCCTTCCCACAGGACGAGCATGACCAGGTACTGGGGATACGTCACGCCCAGCTCGTCGAGCAAGGGCTTGTACAGCTTGGTCATGGCCAGGGATGCCGAATACAGCGCGAAGCACAGCTGGTTGTCGAGCAGGAGGGCTGGGTCCGCGATGGGGGAGCGCGA
>JAQGMY010000073.1 GCA_028292105.1 Ramlibacter sp. | reverse complement strand
CTGGCCGACTTCCGCGGCGAAGAGCCCTCACCCGATGCGCAGCAGGTCGCCAACTGGGTGGCCTTCACCAACAACAACCAGCGGCGCGCCTTCGTCATCGTCGACAAGAAGGATGCGCGGGTCTACGTGTTCAATCCCGACGGCAAGCTCAAGGAAAGCGCGCCGGCGTTGCTGGGTTCCGCCCGCGGCGACGACTCTTTCCCGGGGATCGGCGACAAGCCGCTGTCGCAGGTCCGGCCGGAGGAGAAGACCACCCCCGCCGGCCGCTTCGTCGCCGAACCGGGGCGCAACGCCAACAACGAAGACATCGTCTGGGTCGACTACGACGCGGCCGTCTCCATGCACCGGATCCGGCCCCTGGTGGCGGCCGAGCGGCGGCTGGAGCGGCTGGCCACGCTGACGGTCGAAGACAATCGCATCTCCTTCGGCTGCATCAACCTGCCGGTCACGTTCTACGAGAACGTGTTGAGTCCCACGGTCAAGAAGTACGGCGCCTTCGTCTACGTGCTGCCCGAGGTGAAATCGCTGCAGGAGGTCTTCGGCTCGTTCGACGTCACGGACCCCAGGCAGGCGGCCTCGTATCGCCAGTCCGCGCCGCGACCGGAGGCCAAGGCCATGCAGAAGGTGTCCCTGGAACCGAAGCGCTGAGCACTGCCACCCCCACTGTTACCTTTCACCTGCTTGCGGCACTGCTGTAGCGCTTGCTAGCATCCTGCCCCAGCTGAGCCAGTTCCGGCCCGGCAGAGGGGACCCGGATGTTGGATCGGCGCCGATGGCTGCTTGGTGCAGCCGGCAGTACGGCATGGACAATCGCGAGCGCATTGGCTGCGCCGGCGGCCCTGGCGGGCCAGGACTTCATCTCCACGAGGCCGTCACAGGACGCTCGCCAGCTGGTCGACTGGATACGGCAGACCGGCGATGCGCAAGGCCGGCCCTACGCCGTGGTCGACAAGCGCAACGCGCACATCTACATCTTCGATGCCAAGGGGCAGCTGGCCGGCCATTCGGCGGCCCTGCTGGGCAGCACCTTGGGCGACCACACCGTGCCTGGCGTCGGGGCGCGGGCGCAGGATGGCAGCATCGGGCAGGACGAGCGCACCACGCCGGCCGGCCGGTTCGACGCGGTGCCGGGCGTGAACGTCTCCGGCGAAGCGGTCGTCTGGGTGGACTACGCCAGCGCCTTTGCCATCCACCGCTTGCGGCCAGGCTTCTCGTACGGTCCGCGCACCCAGCGCCTGGCCAGCGCCGCGGCGCAAGGAAAGCGCGTGTCCTGGGGTTGCGTGGTGGTGCCGGTCGCCTTCTACCGGGACGTCGTGGAGAAGGTGCTGGGCCAGGCCCGCAGCGTGGTGTACGTGATGCCGGAAACGCGGCCGGTGCGGGCCCTCTTGCAGGCGATGGATCGCTGAAGTCATCAGGCCGCCGTCTTACACCGGTCCGCGCACGTCACTGACGTTGCCTCATCGGGGGCTGCTTACTCTTGGCTCACTGGCAGCATGCCGGTCAAAAGTACCCAAAGCAATTCATCAAGGAGCCCTGAAAAAATGTCCACTTCCAAATTCCTGCTCGCCGCCGTCGCCGCGGTGACCGTCAGCTTCGCGTTCGCGCAGGGCACCCCGCCGCGTCCCGCGAGCAACCCCGCTGTTGGCGCCGGCCAGCAGAGCACGCAGAACACCCCGATGGGCACGACCGGCACGCCTGGCGGCGCCGGCGGTGCCAGCGCGCAGGGCTCCACCAGCGGTGGCACGGCGGCTTCCAGCGCCGCGTCTTCCGGCTCGACGAACTCCGGTTCTTCGGCCGGCGCCACGGGCGGCTCGTCGGGCTCCTCGATGGCCGCCGATTCGGGCTCCGGCTCCGGCAAGCAGGGTGGCCGCAAGCACCGCAGGGCGCGCGCCGACCGCAACTAAGAGGCAAAGGGGCCGCTGACGCGGTCCTGGATCCGGACAAGGCCCGCTTCGGCGGGCTTTGTCGTTGTCACGTGAGGATGCGCCGCCCTTCGGGCGTGACCAGGCAGCCGCTGATGCGCCACTGGTCGTCCTGCTGGCGATTGAGCAGGTAGGTGAGGGACCAGGCCGATCCCTGGTCGTCGGTCACGCGCACCTTCTGCATCGCGATGGTGCCGTCCGTCTCCGGTTTGAGGTACAGCACGCTGACGGGGTGCATCAGCATGGGGTACTGCTCGCGCACGGTCGCGAGGAAGGCTTCCGCATCGCCGAACTGGCCGCGCAGGTCGGCGTCGGCAAGCGCAAAGGCCTCGCTGGCATTCTCGACCGCCAGCGCGTGCAGTTGCTGCTGCACCACCTGCTGCACGACCTGCGGCGACGCCGCCGACCTGGAGGCCTGCGCGTGGGGCAAGCCGGCGAAGAACACGCCGCCCAGGAGGATGGCCGCGAACAGCAGGGACCAGGCGGTAGCGGTGGCGCGCGACTGGGCGGCGCGCGGACGGAAGGTGAAATCCCGGGGCAGGCTCTGGTACGGCACTTGGTTCTTTCTCAGGTGGGGCGCGCGCCGTTGGCGGCGAAGGCTTGCGGCTGCACCAGCACCGGGGGCTGCTGCGTGTGCGGGGCCGGCAGTGTCTGCGCCCTGGCCTTCAGCTGCATGCTGGCCGCGGCCAGCGCGATGCCGACCAGGGTGAAGAAGCGCATCATCAGCGGACTCATGAAGTTTCTCCCGCAACGGGCGGCGCGTTGTATGTTGCCAAGCAGGTTAGGTCCGCCCTCGCAGGCAGGTTGTAGGCAAAGGACGCCCGGCGCCGTCGGAGCGCGAATCAGGTGGGGGTGGGGGCGCGTGAACCGGCGCGCCAAAGGCTCCGCAAGGGAGAGCCAACCGGATCACTTGACAATGTTCTCGCTGTATCGCCTGCGGGAGCAATAAGTCCGATACCTGTCTTTGTAGCGCGTTCCGGTTGGCTTTGTCGTATTGGAGGCTCGCCGCCGTCCCGGTCGCGCAGGCCGGTCGCGCGAGGCACTGTAGGTGCGCGTAGGGCTGCCCTGTGGGACCCGCATTGCCCGGCGGTCAGAGACCGAGCAGGATGTCGAGTCCGCCTTCCGGCTCGAAGTGCTGGTTGCGCCAGAACAGCCGGGTCGGCCCGGGCAGCGCCTGCTCGCGCTCGGTGTGCCAGGGGTCCCCGGGATAGCAAAGCACGCGCTGCCCTTCGACGTCGCGCGGCTGCGGCTGGATCAGGGGCGGCTTGCGTTCGCGCGCCGCCTGCATCACGCTGCCCACGCTGCGGTGCCGCGCCAGGTGCGCCAGGCTCATGATCTGCGGCGGCGCCAGTTCGATCAGGCCTTCCCAGTACTGGCGCAGGGCGTCGCGCGGCGACACCCAGGCGCTTTCCGTCGCTTCATGGGTGTCGTGCGCGGGCTCCTGCCCGGCCGGGACACTGGCGACGAAGAAGCGCGTGTCGAAGCGCTTGCGCGTCACGCTGCTCAGGGTCGGGGTGATCCAGCGGGACCACGGCTGCAGCGCGCCGGCGGCCAGCCGCAGGTTCATCGGGCCCAGGAGCTCGTCGAAGCCCGGGCCCTCCCGCAGCGCGGCCCAGGCGCGCCTGGCGTCGTCCGGGCTGACATCGGCCAACAGCAGGCCGGTCTCCTCGAACACCTCGCGGATGGCGGCGACGTAGATCGCCGCTGCCTGGTCGGGCGTCAGTTCCGGTTCGGCCAGGCGTGCATGCAGGTCTTCGACTGGCGCGTCGAGGCGGTCCGCCCACTCGATGTCCTGCGCATCCACCTTGCCCCCGGGGAAGACGTAGGCACCTCCCAGCACTTCCGACTGGGCATGGCGGCGCAGCAGGAACACCTCCAGGTCGGCGGCGCCATCGCGCAGCAGCACCACGGTGGCGGAAGGCGCGGCGGGGCCTTCGTTGAGGACGGTGTTCAGCTCCATTCGCACGAGACTAGCAGACGCGCGGGTCTGTCCGCATCCTTGTCGGGCGGCCGCGCCTTTATGCTCGCGCCATGCCAGACTTCAGCGAAGCCATCGCCTTTGCCCGGGCACACGAGGTGTCCTGGCCCCGCGACCCGAAGGCGGACCCCGCGCGCTGGGGGGTGCACCACGACGACCCGCCGCCGTTCGACAGGCTGCGCGGGCCGGTGCATCCGCGCGGCGGTGTGTCCGGCGTGATCCGCATCGCCGGCCAGGAAGTCGCAAGCTGGGGCGAGCCGGATCGCGCGGATCTCACTTTCAGCGTGGCCAAGACCTACCTCGCGCTGCTGGCCGGCGTGGCCGGCGCGCGCGGCCTGCTCGATCCGGCCGAGACCATCGCCAGCCGCCTGCCGGGCATCGGTTTCGACGACGCGCACAACCGCGCCATCACCTGGGCGCACATGCTGGAGCAGACCAGCGAGTGGCGCGGCACCTGTCTCGGGATGCCGGACCAGGTGGAGCACAACCGCCGTGTGGTGCACGACCCCAAGCCGCCGGAAGGCGCCAAGGGCCAGCTGCGCGCGCTGCGCAACCCCGGCAGCTACTGGGAATACAACGACGTCCGCATCAACCAGCTGTCGCTGGCCTTGCTGCACCTGTTCGGCCGGCCCCTGCCCGAGGTGTTCGCCGAGACGATCCTGCGGCCCCTGGGCGGCGGTGCCGACTTCCGCTGGGAGGGCTACGACGACGCCTGGGTGGAGATCGCCGGCCGGCGCATGCAGTCGGTGCCGGGCGGCAGCCACTGGGGCGGTGGCGTGTCCATCGGTGCCCGCGACCAGGCGCTGATCGCCCAACTGCTGCTCGACGAAGGCGTGCACCAGGGGCGCGCCCTGCTGCCGGCGGCGTGGGTGCGCCGCATGCAGCAGCCCGGGGCGGTCGCGCCTTTCTATGGCTGGCTGACCTGGTTGAACGCCAACGGCGCGCTGTTTCCGGCGGCGTCGCGTGCCAGCTGGTTCATGTTCGGCGCCGGCGGGCACTACGTCTGGATCGACCCCGTGCATGCCGCCGTCGTGGTGGTGCGCTGGGTCGACCCGGCGCACGCCGACGGCTTCGTCAGCCGGGTGGCGCGCGCACTCGGCTAACCGCCCTTGGTGCGCAGCCGCTCTTCGATCAGCTGCCGGGTGGCGCGCACTTCGGCGGCGAACGGGCTTTGCGGGTCGCCCGCCTTGCGGATGACGGCCAGCGCCTCGCGGTTGCGGCCCTGGTCCGACAGCGTCTGCGCCAGGTTGTTCACCAGGATCACCGAGTCGGGATGCCGCCGCATGGCCGCGCGCAGCACGCCCGCGGCCTGGTCGAGCGAGCCGCGTGCATGCAGCTGGTTGGCCAGCCCCACGGCGGCCGGCAGGCTGTCCGGCCAGCGCTTCAAGGCCGCGGTATAGCCGGTCACCGTCGCCTGGATGTCGCCACCGCGCGCGAGGCCGAGCAGGGCGTCGAGCCAGCGTTCCTCGGTGGCGGTGGCAGGCACCTGGCCCGGCGGCACCGCCACCATCGCCCAGTACTTCCCGGCTTGCCAGGTGCGCTCGAAATAGCTGAAGGGCATCTCCTGGCGCGGCTGCAGCCCCGAGCGCAGCAAGATCGTGCCGGGCGCGTAGTCGAAGCCGTTCACCACCGCGTAGTGCCACTGCGGCAGCAGCATGCCGACGTCCTGCAGCACCACCACCGGATGGCCGGCGGCCACTTCGCGCAGCAGGTCCTGGTAGCGCGGCTCGAGCCGGTAGCTCACCAGGCCGTGGCGGCGGGGCGCGGCCAGCATTTCGACCTGCAGGCTGCCGCGGCGCGAGGGCACCCAGACTTCATCGACCAGCGCCTGCGGCGACACCTTGGCGCCGCTGAACACCATGGCCATCGCCAGGGCGGCGGGGCCGCACTGGTACTCGTCCTGCGGGAAGAACGGGACCTCGGCCAGTTCCACCTGGCGCGGCACGCCGGCAGGCCAGTCGGTGCGCAGGCCGACCGTCTGCGGGATCAGGCTGCCGCAGCCGGCGAGGAGGGAGAGGGCGGCCCCGAGGAGGAGCCGCCTGGCCGGGCGCAGGGCGTCGTGGGGCGCCTGCATTCGTCCTTACTTGCGGATGGCGTAATACCAGATCAGGGCGGCGATCAGCACGATGGCGACCCAGCCCCAGGTGCTGACACCGCCGGCCGGCGCCGTCTGGATGTCTTGCGCGATCGCGTGGATTTCCTGGTCGGTCATGGCCTTGACGCGTTCACGGGCGGCCAGGGGATCGACGCCGGCCGCCTGCAGCTGGGCGACCACTTCCGAGCGGTCCAGCGAGCCGAGCACCAGCGCGCGTTCGGCGCTGGTGGTGGAACCGGCGGCCTGTTCGGCTCCGATCAGCCCGGCCTGGGCGCTCTGGAAAGACAGCGCCAGCAGGGGGATTACCAACGCACGACAGGTCGTTCTCTTGAAAGCGAGGTTCATGGATTGCGCTCCTTGGTTGTGGTCCGCGGGCAGGTGCCAGGACGCGGAACACAATTTACGCACGCACCGCCGCGGCATGGTGCGGCGCTTCAGCGCCGGGAAACAACTGGGTACAAATTTATTGCGCTCGTCGCCAGCCACTTCTGCCGACTGTGGGTGCGGCCAGCGGCCTACAGCCGGCCTGGCTGCTGCAGCGTTGAATGGGCGCAACAAAAGAGGAGCCTCACATGTTTGCCAAATGGATTGTCTTGATCGGCCTGGGTGCCGTGCTGTCCGCCTGCGCGTACGCGCCTGCTCCCCAGGCTGCCGCCGAACCATGGAACGGCGGGATCTGGAACAGCGTGCTGGGCTACCACGGCCCGGGCAACGGGATGGTGTCGGGCGGCCCGAACTAGGGCCACCGGGCACTCACGCCTGCGGGGGGACGATGTCCTCCAGCACTTCCGGGTCGCGGCGGATGGTCTCGCGCACCCGATGCTCCTTGCGATCGAGCTTGCCGAAGGCGTGGTCGAGGGCGTTCGCGAGCTTGTCGGCCGCGCCGCGGAAGGCCATGTTCTGGTCCGCCGCGAAGTGGGTCACGGCCACCGGGGCGCCGCGCCCGGAGACCCGCGCTTCCAGCATGCAGCGCTTGTCCACGCCACCGCCCCGCGCGGCGTGGTTCTCGTCGGTCATCTGCACCTCGATGCTGGTGAGGTCCTGCTCGAACCGCCCCAGGTGCTCGTTCAGGTACTCGCTGGCCCAGCGCTCCAGCGTGTCCTTGTTCTCGACGTCGTTGCTGGTGTTGACTTGTACTTTGATCATCCGGTTTCCTTTCGCTGTGAACACATCATCCGACGGCCGCGTTGCCCGGCAAGTCGGACGGCGTTGATTGGGGTGTCGGACGAAGCATGCGCCATGCGCGCACGCTATGCTCCCGCGCAGGAGAAAATAAACCGCCATGCTGGACGTCATCGAAGCCGAATCGGGCGACAACCCCACCGCCACCATCCTGATCCTTCACGGCCTCGGCGCCGACGGCAACGACTTCGTGCCGGTCGCCGAAGAGCTGCAACTGGATGCCGTGGGTCCGGTGCGCTTCATCTTTCCGCACGCGCCCATGATCCCCGTCACCATCAACGGCGGCTTTCGCATGCGCGCCTGGTACGACATCCTGGGCACCGAGGAAAAAGGCGTGCAGGACGCGACGGGCCTGCACCGCTCGCGCCAGCTGGTCGAGGCGCTGCTCAAGCGCGAGAAGGAACGCGGCATCGCCGCCAACCGCATCGTGCTGGCGGGCTTCTCCCAGGGCTGCGCGTTGTCCCTTCTGACGGGCCTGCGCCATGGCGAAAGACTGGCGGGGATCGCCGGCTTGTCCGGTTACCTGCCACTGGCCGAAACGACCGCCGCCGAGCGCCACCCGGCCAACAACGACACCCCGATCTTCCTGGCGCACGGAACGCACGACGAGATGATCGCGCTGGAGCGCGCGGAAGCCACCCGCGACGCGCTGCAGCGACTCGGCTACCCGGTCGAATGGCACGAGTACCTGATGGGCCACTCGGTGACGCCGCTGGAGATCGAGGAGCTGAACGCCTGGCTGGTTCGCGTGCTGTCCGCTGCAGCGGCCGCGTAGACGAGGGCGCGCCCTACAAGGCGGGCGTCGGCGGCCGCTAGGCTGGAAGCAACAACCAAGGAGCTTCCGATGAACAACAATCCCTTGCTGGGCCAGGTGCTCGGCGGCCTGTTCGGCCAGGCCATGAGCCGTCGCGGCGGCACCGGTGGCGGCCTCGGCGGCATGGCCATGGGCAGCATCCTCGGCGGCATGCTGGGCGGCCGCCGCGGCGGGCTGGGTGGAGCGCGCGGCAGCAGCGGCAGTACGGCGCTGATGATGATGCTGTTGCCACTGGCCATGCGCTGGGTGCAGCAGAACGGCGGTGTCGGTGCGGTGCTGGACCGCTTCAAGCAACAGGGCCTGGGCAAGAAGGCGCAGTCCTGGCTTTCCACCGGGGACAACGAGCCGCTGGACGAACAATCCGTTCAGCAGGTCGTGGGTTCGCACGAGCTGGCGCAGATGGCGCAACGCCTGGGGGTGCCGGAGCACGAGGTGGCGCAGGCCTTCGCGGACATCATGCCGGAGATGGTCAACCAGCTGTCGCCGCAAGGCAGCATGCACCAGCAGGCCGACGAGCTGCTGGACGAGGGCCGCCAGACCCTGGAGAAGGAAATCGACGACGTGCAGTACCGCGAAGCCAAGGCGTCCTGACAAACCCGGTGGGCCGGCGCGCGGTGCGGCGCGACAATGTTCGCGTCCTTCCAGGAGACTGCATTGAACGCACCGGCCGCCACCGCCACGCTGATGACAGGGGACGACTTTCGCGAGTCGCTGCGGCGCTTGCGCCCGCGCGTGTTCGTCGACGGGCGGCTGGTGGAATCGGTCGCCGACGAACCCACGCTGCAGCCCGGCATCAATGCCGTCGCGCTCACGTACGACTACGCGCTCAAGCCCGAGTACGCGCCGCTGATGACGGCGGTGCAGCACACCAGCGGCAAGCGCGTGAACCGGCTCACGCACATCGACACCAGCGCCGGCGACCTGCTGAACAAGTTGGAGGCGGTGCGGCTGGTCTGCCAGGAAACCGGTTGCGCGCAGCGCTACCTGACGCACGACGCGATGAACGCCATCGGCCAGGTCAGCGCGCGCATCGACGACGCCAGGGGTACGCGCGAGCACACGGCGAAGTTCCTCGAATACCTGCACCGCGTGCAGGATCAGGACCTGACGCTGGGCATCGCCATGACGGATGCGAAAGGCGACCGCAGCCGGCGGCCGCACGAGCAGGCCAACATCGACAGCTACGTGCACGTGGTGGAGCGCAACGCGAAGGGCATCGTCATCTCCGGCACCAAGGCGATCGTCACCGGCGCGCCCTACATGCACGAACTGCTGGTCATGCCCTGCCGCAACATGGGGGAGGCCGACGCCGACTTCGCGGTGTGCTGCGCGGTGCCTGTCGACGCGCCCGGGCTGACGATCGCGGCGCGGCCGGCGGGCCGTCCCGGCGAAAAGGTGGAGCACGGCGAGGCGCTGTTTTCGCGCAAGTACGGCCAGAGCACCGGCGTGTGCATGTTCGATCGCGTGTTCGTGCCGTGGGAGCACGTGTTCTATGCGGGCGAGTGGGAGCACAGCGGCCACCTCACCTACAGCTATGCCACGCACCATCGCCAGACCTGCATAGGCGCGCGCGCCGGCTTCGGCGACCTGCTGATCGGCGCCGGCGCGCTGATGTGCGAGGCCAACGGCTTCGACCCGGGCAAGGAAGGCCACCTGCGCGAGCAGATGGTGGAGCTGATCAAGATCACCGAAGGCTTCTATGCCTGCGGCGTCGCCGCCAGCGTCTACGGGAAGGCCGACGAATACTCCGGCAGCTTCATGCCGGACCCGATGTTCTCCAACGTCGGCAAGCTGCTGCTGGCCACCCAGATCTACGACATGCACCGCATCGCGCATTACGTGAGCGGCGGTCTCATCGTGACCCTGCCGGGTCCGGACGAAGACCACAACCCGGAAACCGGCGCCAGGCTCGCCGACGTGCTGCGCGCGAATCCCGCGGTGCCGTACGAAAAGCGGATCGAGACGGCGCGCTTCATCGAGGACCTGACCGCGGGTTACCAGGGCGGCTGGTACAGCCTGATCAGCCTGCACGGCGGCGGCTCGCCGGCGGCCATGAAGCAGGAGATCTGGCGCCACTACCCGGTCGGCTCGAAGGTGGAACTGGTGGAACGCCTGCTGGAGCGCGGCGTGCTGCACGACCCGGCGCGGGCGATCACGCAGAACCGGCAGCCGGGCAAGTGCTGCGACGCGGGCTGCAGCACGCCGGGCCAGCCGGTGATGGTGGACCTGCCGGCGTCCCGCGGATAGGGGCGAGCGGCCCCTGGCGCCCTTTCCCGGCGCCAAGCAGGTTTTGCCCAAAGGTGTTAACTTCGCTCGCGAAACGAGGCAAGCAGTCCCCCCGCTGCGACAACGACATCCATGAGCAACCTGCAAGAAGCCCTGAGCACGCTGGCGCCCGCGCGGCTGCAAGGCATCCGTCGCGGCATCGAAAAGGAAAGCCTGCGTGCCACGCCGGCCGGCTTGCTGGCGGTGACGCCGCATCCGACGGCGCTCGGGTCCGCGCTCACGCATCCCAACATCACCACCGATTTCAGCGAGTCGCAGCTCGAACTGATCACCGGCGTGCACGCCAGCGTCGAGCAGTGCCTGGAAGAACTGACGCAGGTGCACCAGTTCACGTACCGCGCGCTCGGTGACGAACTGATGTGGGTGAGCAGCATGCCGTGCACGCTGCCGACCGACGAAACCATCCCGATCGGGCGTTACGGTTCTTCCAATGTCGGCCGCGCCAAGAGCGTTTACCGCATGGGCCTGGCCAATCGCTACGGCCGGCGCATGCAGACCATTTCGGGCATCCACTACAACTGGTCGCTGCCCGGCGTCAGCGATGCGCAGTACTTCGCCCTCATCCGCAATTTCCGCCGCCACGCCTTCCTGCTGCTGTACCTGTTCGGCGCCTCGCCGGCGGCATGCTCCACCTTCGTGGCGGGCCGGCAGCACGAGCTGCAGACGCTCACGCCCGGCACCGTCTACATGCCCTACGGCACTTCGCTGCGCATGGGCCGCCTGGGCTACCAGAGCGCCGCCCAGTCCAGCCTGGCCGTCAGCTACAACAGCCTCGACGGCTATGCGGCGTCGCTGCACGACGCGCTCACCCGTCCCTATCCCGCCTACGAGGCCATCGGCATCATCAATCCCGGTGGCGAATACAACCAGCTCGCCACCAGCCTGCTGCAGATCGAGAACGAGTTCTACGGCACCATCCGGCCCAAGCGCGTGATCCGTCCCGGCGAGCGGCCCCTGCATGCGCTGCGCGAACGGGGCGTCGAGTACGTGGAGGTGCGGCTGATGGACCTGGACCCCTTCGTGCCGATCGGCATCAAGGCGCAGACCATTCGCTTTCTCGACGTCTTCCTGCTGCACTGCCTGCTGGCGGACAGCCCCGACGACACGCCGCAGGAGATCGCCGCGCTGGGCCGCAACCAGCATCGCACCGCGGCCTTCGGCCGCGAGCCCGGTGTCACGCTGGAGCGCCACGGCGCGGAAGCCAGGCTCACCGACTGGGGCGCCGAGATCGTGGCCGAATGCTGGCCCATCGCCGCAATGCTCGACACCGTGCATGCCACCACCGACTACAGCGACGCGCTGCGCTCGGCGCAAGCGCTGCTGGCCAGCCCCGACATGCTGCCTTCCACGCGCGTGCTGGCGGCCATGGCACAGGAGCACGGCAATTCGTTTTCCGCCTTCACGCTGGCGCAGTCGGAGCAGAGCAAGTCCAAGCTGCTGAAGCTGCCTTATGGAGGCAGCCTGCACGCGCGCATGGAAGCGATCGTCAGGCAGTCGGTCGACGACCAGGCAGCGGTGGAGGCGAACGACAGCATGCCGTTCGAACAATACCGGCAGCAGTACATCTCGCCCGAGCGGCTCGGGCTCGGCCGCTCGGCGATCGCGCCGGCGCTCGCCGCCGTCTAGTGCAGGGAGCCAGGCAATGAAGGCGATGCACGCCGCGCGCTTGGCGGGCGCCCTGGCGTTGCTGCTACTGGCCCTGGCCTCCGCCCGGGCCCAGGCGCCGGCCACGGCGCCAGCGCCGCAGGAGCGCAAGAAGGCCACCAGCGATGACCGGGCCGATCCGAACGCCAGCCTGGTCGAAGTCGGCAAGGGCACGCACATGGCGCGGCAGCCGTTGAAACCCGGTGCCTATTTCAACGACAAGGCCAGGGCGGCGGTGCGGGCGTACTACGCCAGCCGTCCACCCAAGGGGCCCACAACCGGCGACGGCTGGAAGATCGGCGAGCCGCTGCCCGCCGGCTCCGCGCCGGT
>JAQGMY010000039.1 GCA_028292105.1 Ramlibacter sp. | reverse complement strand
GAGCCCTACATGCAGGCCCGCCCTGAGAAGGCGCGCCAGTACGGGCTGGCGGCGCTGAACCGCGCGCTCGAAGGTGTGCAAGGCACGACGGCCGTCCACATCTGCTTTGGCTACGCCGCCGTGATCCACGCGCGCCCCAGCGGGTACTCCTTCCTGCCGGAGCTGGCCGGTTGCGGGTGCCGGCAGGTCTCCATCGAGACCGCGCAGTCCCGGCTGGACACGAAAGTCCTGGAGCAACTCGATGGCAAGCAGATCATGGTGGGCTGCCTCGACCTGTCGGACATGACGGTGGAGACGCCGGAAGTGGTCGCCGACCGCATCCGTCGTGCGCTGGTGCACATCAAGCCGGAGCAGGTCATCCTGGCCCCGGACTGCGGCATGAAGTACCTGCCCAGGCAAGTGGCCCAGGGCAAGCTCGCTGCCATGGTGGCAGCCGCCGCGCAGCTGCGGCGCGAGCATGAGAGCCCGGCCACCGCTGCCCGCGGCAGGTAGGGAGCCATGGGCGGCTCGACGGTCCGGTTGGGGGCGATCCCGGCAGACGCGCCCTTGGCTGGCATCGGCAAGCTTGCCCACTGCGCGACAATCGCGCCATGGCATCGCTGATCCGTTTCCTGCCGGGCCGCACCCCGCTGGTGCTCGACTCCCCGCACAGCGGCGTGGATTACCCCGAAGACTTCGCCCATGCCTGCGAGCTGGCCGTGCTGCGCAAGGCCGAGGACACCCACGTCGAGAAGCTTTACGACTTCGCTCCCGCGCTCGGGGTGGCATGGATCGAGGCGCTGTTTCCGCGCAGCTACCTGGACGCCAACCGCAACATCACCGAGCTGGACGTCTCGCTGCTGGAGGACGAATGGCCCGAGGTGGTGGAAACCGACCCAGTGGTGCTGTCCAAGGTGCGGCTCGGCAAGGGGCTCATCTGGCGGCTCACCGACGACGGCGTGCCGATCTACCAGCGCAAACTGGCGGTCGCCGAAGTACGCCAGCGCATCGAGCGCTGCTGGCGGCCCTACCACGCTGCAGTCGAACAGGCCATCGCCTCGGCACACGCCCGGCATGGCTACAGCGTGCACCTGAACTGCCACTCGATGCCGGCGATCTCTTCGAGCCACGCCACCGATTTCCCCGGGCTCGTGCATGCCGACTTCGTGATCGGCGACCGTGACGGCACCACGGCGTCGCCGGCCTTGTCACGCTGGCTGTGCGAGCTGTTGCGCGGCTTCGGCTACCAGGTCGAATACAACCATCCGTACAAGGGCGTCGAGCTCGTGCGCCGTTACGGCGACCCGACCCACGACCGCCACAGCATCCAGGTGGAGATCAACCGCAAGCTGTACATGGATGAGGCCACGCTGGAGCTGAACGCCGGGTTCGAGTCGCTGCGCGGGCACCTGCGCGAGCTGGTGCGGCAGCTGCTGGCGCTGGACCCGCGGACCTTGCGCTGATGGACCGGGTGGATGCGGTGGTGATCGGGGCCGGCGCCGTCGGCCTCGCCGTGGCCCGGGCGCTGGCGCAAGCCGGCCGCGACACCATCGTCGTCGAGGCGCAAAACGGCATCGGGCAGGGCGTCAGCTCGCGCAACAGCGAAGTGATCCACGCCGGCCTCTACTACGCCCCCGGATCGCTCAAGGCGCGCCTGTGCGTGCGCGGCAAGGAGCTGCTGTATGCCTTGTGCGCTTCGCACGGTGTAGCCCACCGGCGCTGCGGCAAGCTGACCGTGGCCAACGATGGCCAGGAACTGCAGGCGCTGCGCCAGCTGCAGGAGCGCGCCGCGGCCAACGGCGTGGAGGTCGCATGGCTCGAAGAGGCGCAAGCCAGGGCCATGGAGCCGGCGCTGCGCTGCATCGCGGCGCTGCATTCGCCATCGACCGGCATCGTCGACAGCCATGGCTTCATGCTGGCGCTGCAGGGGGACCTGGAGAACGCCGGCGGCCTGGTGGCGTTGGCGACCGAGGTGGTCTCGGCGCGGCTCTCGGCACGCGCGGGCGAGCCCCACGTGCTGCGCTTTGCCGACGGCGCCGAGCTCGCCGCCGACATCGTGGTCAACGCCGCATCGCTGCATGCGCCTGCACTGGCGCGCCAGTTCGAGGGCCTGGATGCGCGCTTCGTGCCGCGCGAGTGGTTCGCCAAGGGCAACTACTACGCGCTCGTGGGCCGTTGCCCGTTCACGCACCTGGTCTATCCGGCGCCGGCCGATGCGCACCTCGGCACGCACCTCACCCTCGACCTGGGTGGGCAGGCCAAGTTCGGTCCGGACATCGAATGGCTGGACGTGCGCAGCCCGGAGCAGATCGACTGGCGCGTCGACCCGGCGCGTGCCGACGGCTTCTACGCCGAGGTGCGGCGCTATTGGCCGGGGCTGCCCGATGGCGCGCTGGCCCCCAGCTACAGCGGCGTGCGGCCCAAGATCCACGGGCCGCACGAGAAGGCCCCGGACTTCCGCATCGATGGCCCCGAGCTGCACGGGATCCCTGGCCTGCTGAACCTGTTCGGCATCGAGTCGCCGGGGCTGACCAGCGCGCTGGCAATTGCCGAGCACGCGCTCGGCTGTCTCGACTCGAGATAAGTTCTTCTTGCAGGTCGAGTTCGCGGCGCGTCAGCCCAGCTGGGCATGACCTTCCACAACGGCGCGCAGTCACGGCCCGATCAAGCTGGAGGTGCGGGCGCCGCGCTGAGGGCTGCGGCGCGGGGCTCGCCGCCTTGTGACCTGCGCCAGGTCGCCGGCGCCACCCCCAGCTGGCGCTTGAAGGCGCGGCTGAAGGCCGCCTCGCCTTCGTACCCCACCCGCCCGGCGACGGCGGCGATGCCGACTTCAGGGTGGTCACGCAACATGTTCACCGCCAGTTGCATGCGCCACTGCGCCAGGTAGCGCATCGGGGATACCTGCAGGGTCGACGCGAACCGCTGCCCGAGCACGGAGCGCGACACGGCGACTGCCCGCGCCAGTTTGGGTACGTTCCATTGCGCGCCGGGTTGCGCGTGCAACAACATGAGCCCGCGTGCCACCACCGGGTCCTTGATGGCGCCCAGCCAGCCGGGCTGATGCTCCGGCAGGTCGTCGACGTACTGGCGCAGGCAATCCACCAGCAGCATTTCCGGCAAGCGCGCCAACCATCGCGTGGCGTGGTTGTCGGGGCGCTCGGTCTCGTCGACGCAATAGCGCAGGCTGGCCTCGCGCCATCGGGATGCAGCGGGGGAGCTGGGGCGCGAATGGATCAGGCGGGGAAGCGCATGCAGCAGCGGGTTGAACAGCAGTTCGTCGCAGTCCAGGTAACCGCAAAGGATCCGGGTCGCCGGACCTGCGCCACCGTGCCGGATGGAGGGAATGCCCGCCCACGGAGCGCTGGGCAAAAGAGAAAACAGGGAAACGGCAGGCGCACCCTCGGGAGACGCCATCTCGTGGCTGTCGCAGTAGGGGAACACGATGGCGTCGCCTGCCTGCACGCTGGCTCGCTCGCCGGTTTTCATCCGAACGACGAAGCTGCCTTCCAGCGCCAGGTGGAACAGCACCAGCCTCGCGGCGTTCGGCTGCACCATGCGGCACAGGCGGGTGGCGTCGGAGCATTCGATCGCCCAGGGTGCCGAAAATTCGCCGCACAGGAAGACGGCGCTGGCCAGGTGCAACCTGCCCACCACGTCCGCCAGCAGGTCCGCGCCTTGCGAAGGGACTGCGGTGGGCCGTTTCGGTGTTTTGGGCATGACGTACGGTGTTCCCGTGATGGCTGCCAAGCGTATGCGAACCATACTAGGTCCCACCACCCACCGCAACCGAAGGAGCCGATATGCCCAAGTTCGTGATCGAGCGTGAATTGCCCGGAGCCGGCAAGCTGTCGGGAATGGAACTGAAGGGCGTCGCCCAGAAGTCCTGCGAAGTCCTGCGCGGCATGGGGCCGCGCATCGCCTGGCAGCAAAGCTACGTCACCAGCGACAAGATCTACTGCATCTACATAGCCGACAGCGAGGAGGACATCCTCGAGCACGCCAGGAAGGGCGGCTTTCCGGCCAACAGCGTGAACAAGGTGAGCCAGGTGATCGACGCGGCTACGGCCGACTGACGCCGGGGGTGCCGGGGCTCTTCGGCGCGGCGCTCATCCGCGCGCTGGCCGGGCCGCTGCCGCCGCCGTCCTGAAGGCCCGCGCGATCTCGTCGACCAGCGCGGGCCCGCGATAGATCAGGCCGGTGTAGATCTGCACCACGTCGGCGCCCGCGTTCAGTTTGGAAAGCGCATCGCGCGCGCTCAGCACGCCGCCCACGCCGATGATCGGGTAGCCGCTGCCCAACGCGGCGCGCAGTTGCGCGATGACGCGGTTGCTGGGCTCCAGCAGCGGCGAGCCGCTCAAGCCGCCGGCTTCCTGCGCGTGGGGCAGCCCCTGCACCTTGTCGCGCGCGATCGTCGTGTTGGTGGCGACCACGCCGTCCATGCCGTGGCGGCGCAGCGTGGCCGCGATCACGTCGACTTGCGCTTCGTCCAGGTCGGGTGCGATCTTCACGAACACCGGGACGCGGCGACCGTGCCGGCGCCCCAGTTCCTCGCGCCGGCTGGCGATGGCGGCGAGCAGTGCGTCCAGCGCTTCGTCGCTTTGCAAGGCACGCAGGTTCTTGGTGTTCGGGCTGGAAATGTTGACCGTCACGTAGTCTGCGTGCGGGTAGACGCCATCCAGGCAGGTCAGGTAGTCGGAGGTGGCGTCCTCGATCGGTGTCGCTGCGTTCTTGCCGATGTTCAGCCCGAGCAGCCGCCCGCCGGAGCGGAAATGCGAGCGCTGTACGTTCGCGACGAAGGCGTCCAGGCCCTCGTTGTTGAAGCCGAGCCGGTTGATCAGCGCGTTGGCCTCCGGCAGCCGGAACATGCGCGGCTTCGGGTTGCCCGGCTGCGCCCTGGGCGTGACGGTGCCCACCTCGACGAAGCCGAAGCCCATCGCACCGAGCGCATCGATGCAGCGCGCGTTCTTGTCCAGCCCGGCGGCCAGGCCGACCCGGTTGGGAAACTGCAGGCCCGCCAGCTCCACGGGATCGGCCATGAAGCCGTTGCTGAAAGCCAGCCGGAATGGCGTGCCCTGCAGGCGTGCCAGCGAGCCCAGCGTCAGTTCGTGCGCGGTTTCCGGGTCCAGCCCGAAGAGGAAAGGGCGGGCGAGGGCGTAAGGCAGCAGCGGCATCCGATAATCCGGGGGTGGCGATTCAAACCGGGGATTGTGCGTGACGCAGGATGAACTCAAGGCATTGGTGGGGCAGGCGGCGCTGAAGTACGTGGTGCCTGGCGAGATCGTCGGCGTGGGCACGGGCTCCACCGTCAACAAGTTCATCGAGGCGCTGGCCTCGATGAAGGGCCGGGTGCCGGGCGCGGTGTCCAGCTCCAATGCGTCGACCGAGCGCCTGCAGGCCCTGGGCATCCGGGTGTTCGATGCAGCCGAAGTCGGCGAGCTGGCGGTCTACATCGACGGTGCCGACGAGATCGACGGCCGGGGCTACATGGTCAAGGGTGGCGGCGCCGCGCTCACCCGCGAGAAGATCGTGGCGGCGCAATCGCGCCGCTTCGTCTGCATCGCCGACGATTCGAAGCGGGTCGAGGTGCTGGGGCGCTTTCCGCTCCCGGTGGAGGTGATCCCCATGGCAACGCAGCGCATCGCCCGCCAGTTCCAGGCGCTGGGCGGCACTGCCAGGGTACGGCTGAAGGACGGCGTGCCGCTGGTCACCGACAACGGCCAGCACATCCTCGACGTCACCGGCCTGCAGATCCGTGAGCCGCTCGCTTTCGAGAGCGAAGTGAACCAGTGGCCAGGCGTGGTGACGGTGGGCGTGTTCGCGCACCAGAAAGCCGCCGTGTGCCTGCTGGCCACGGCGCGCGGTGTGCAGACGCTGGAGTTCTAGTCGCCTAGAACCGGATGCCGGCCGGGTTTGACGGCGTCGGCCCGACGCTGCGCGGAGCGTCGGTGGGCTGCTGCTGCTGCTCGGACGCCTCTGCCTGCTGGGGCAGCGCCGGCTTCTGGACCGCAACCAGGGGCGTCGCGGGGGGGCTGCGGTAGGAGGGCGGGAGCTGCGACACCTTGGGATAACCGGCGGCGTCGAGGAACTGGGCCCATTCCGTCTCCGAAAAACCGCGCATCTGCTGCCCACCGATGGTGGCGAAGGGCAGGCGGTTGGCGCCGGACAGGCGCTGCAGGGCTGCCAGGTCGTCTTCGGTCGCAACCGTCTTTTCGATGAAGGGGATGCCCCGGGTGCCGAGGAACCGGCGCGCCGATGCGCAGGGGCCGCATTCCGCCGACGAATAGAGAGTCACCGGGTAGCGCGAGCTGGCGGCGCGCACCTCTGCGGGCAGCGGCGCCGAGGTATTGCCGCCGGAGGGCAGCGGCACTGCCTGGGCCGGGGTCGCCCTGCCGTCCGCCGGGGGCCGGTCGGAGAAGGTCACCTTGCCGTCGGGGCCGACGATCCGGAAAACCTGCGCAGTGGCGGTGGCCGACCAGAGAGCGGCGCAGGCGGCGAGCGCGGCCAGTGCCGTCAGACGGACAGAAGACATCTTGCTATTCCCCCGGGTTGTTCTGCCCCGATTGTGTCAGGCCATGCCCTGGTGGCGCAACAATGCGTCCAGCGTCGGTTCGCGGCCACGGAACGCCTTGAACGACTCCATGGCGGGCCGGCTGCCGCCTGCCTCGAGGATGGCCGTGCGGTACTTGCGCCCGGTCTGCACGCTCGGCATGCCGTCTTCGCCCGCGGTTTCCTCGAAGGCGGCATAGGCGTCGGCGCTGAGCACTTCGGCCCACTTGTAGCTGTAGTAGCCGGCCGCGTAACCGCCTGCAAAGATGTGGCTGAAGGTGTGTGCCGTGCGGCTGAATGGCGGCGGCTGCAGGACCGCGATTTCTGCACGAACCTGTTGCAGGAGCGGCATGAAATCCGCGGACGGATCGTGGTCCGAGTGCACCAGCATGTCGAACAGCGCGAACTCGATCTGGCGCAGCGTGGCCAGCCCGCTCTGGAAGTTCTTGCCCGCCAGCATCTTGTCGAACAGCGCGCGCGGCAGCGGCTCGCCCGTGTCCACGTGGGCCGTCATGTGCTTGAGCACGCCCCATTCCCAGCAGAAGTTCTCCATGAACTGGCTGGGAAGTTCGACCGCATCCCATTCCACCCCGCTGATGCCGGAGACGTCACGCTCGTTCACCTGCGTCAACATGTGGTGCAGGCCGTGGCCCGATTCGTGGAACAACGTGATCACGTCGTCGTGCGTCAGCAACGCCGGCTTGCCCTCCACGCCTTCGGCGAAGTTGCAGACCAGGTGCGCGATGGGCGTCTGCAGCTGGCCGCCGTCAGGGCGCAGCCAGCGGGCACGCACGTCGTCCATCCAGGCGCCGCCACGCTTGCCGGTGCGGGCCGCGGGGTCGAGGTAGAACTGGCCCACCAGCGTGGCACCGCGCTCGATGCGATAGAACTCCACGCCCGGATTCCAGACCGGCGCGTGGTCGCGGCGGATCTCGACTTCGAACAGGGTCTCGATGATCTTGAACAGGCCGGCCAGCACCTTGGGCGCCGTGAAGTACTGCTTGACCTCCTGCTCGCTGAAGGCGTAGCGCTCCTCTTTCAGCTTCTCGCCGATGTAGGCCCAGTCCCAGGCCTGCGGGTCCGTGATCGACAGCTTTTCGGCCGCGAAGCTGCGCATGTCCTGCACGTCGCTCAGGGCGTAGGGGCGGGCGCGCAAAGCGAGGTCCCGCAGGAACTTGATGACCTGTTCGGGCGACTCGGCCATCTTGGTCACGACCGACACCTCGGCGAAGTTCCGGTAGCCCAGGAGCCTGGCCTCTTCCTGCCGCAGCGAGAGGATCTCGCGCACCAGCGCCGTGTTGTCGAACTTCGGATCCCCCTGGTCGCTGGCGCGCGTCACGTACGCGCGGTAAAGGCGCTCGCGCAGGGTGCGGTTGTGGCCGAACTGCATCACCGGCAGGTAGCTGGGCATCTTCAGCGTCAGCTTGTGGCCGGCCTTGCCCTCGGCCTGGGCGGCGGCGCGGGCGGCGGCGATCACGTCGGCCGGCACGCCGTCGAGTTCGTCCTGCGCGGCGTAATAGGCATAGGCTTCGGTGGCGTCGAGCGCGTTCTCGCTGAACTTCTGGCTCAGCTCGGCCTGCCGCTCCTGGATCACGGCAAAGCGCTCCTTGGCCGCGCCCTCCAGCTCGGCTCCCGACAGCGCGAAGTTGCGCACCGCGTTGCGATGCGCCTGGCGCTGCTCGGCGTTGAGCGTGGCGGGGTCGATGGCCTTGTACTTGGCGAACAGCCGCTCGTCGGAGCCCAGACGCGTCCAGAACGCGGTGACGCGCGGCATCGCCTCGTTGTA
>JAQGMY010000036.1 GCA_028292105.1 Ramlibacter sp. | reverse complement strand
GGCACCGTCGGCTATCACCTGTCCACGGTCGGCGCCGAGAAGGGCGTGACCACCGGCCGCTCGCGCCGCTGCGGCTGGTTCGACGCGGCCCTGCTCAAGCGCAGTGCGCAGGTCAATGGCCTCTCGGGCCTGTGCATCACCAAGCTCGACGTGCTCGACGGCATCGAGGAACTCATGCTGTGCACGGGCTACGAGCTGGACGGCGAGCACACCGACATCCTGCCGCTGGGCGCCGACGACATCTCGCGCTGCAAGCCGGTGTACGAGACGATGCCGGGCTGGACCCAATCGACCGTGGGCGTGACCCAGTACGACAAGCTGCCGGTGAACGCCCGGCTGTACCTTCAGCGCATCGAGCAGGTGACCGGGGTACCCGTCGATATCATCTCGACGAGCCCCGATCGCGACCACACGATCATGATGCGGCACCCTTACCTGGCGTGAGAAGAGGAACACAACGATGTTGACGGAAGACGGCAAGCACCTGTACGTGAGCTACGACGAGTACCACAACCTGTGCGAGAAGCTCGCGATCAGGATCCATCAGTCGGGGTGGCAGTTCGATACCATCCTGTGCCTGGCGCGCGGCGGCATGCGGCCGGGCGACATCCTCTCGCGCATCTTCGACAAGCCGCTGGCGATCATGTCCACCAGCTCGTACCGCGCCGAAGCCGGCACCGTGCAGGGCCACCTGGACATCGCACACTACATCACCACCCCCAAGGGCGAAATCGCCGGCCGCGTGCTGCTGGTCGACGACCTGGCGGATTCGGGCCACACGCTGCACCGGGTGGTGGAGCTGCTGCGCGGCAACTACAAGCCGATCACCGAATTGCGCACCGCGGTGATCTGGACCAAGGGACTGTCGACCTTCACGCCGGACTATTCGGTGGACTTCCTGCCCACGAATCCATGGATCCACCAGCCATTCGAGGCGTACGACAACATGCGCCCGGAAAAGCTGCTGGAGAAGTGGAAGATCTGAAGATCCCATCCCCGCCTTCCCTGCGCGGGAATGACGAGGCGGCGGCTAACATGTCGACATGAGCAAGCCGGTCACCGACCTCATCCACCATCCCTACGTTCCGCCGGAGGGCTTCAACGCGCCGCAGCCGGGCGTCTTCAAGGCATCCACCGTCATCTTCCCGAACGTCGCCGCCTTGCGCGCGCGCGACTGGAAGCACAAGGACGGCTACACCTACGGCCTGCACGGCACGCCGACCACCTTCCTGCTGGAGGAGCGGATCGCCGCGCTGGAAGGCGGCAGGCATTGCCTGCTGGTGCCGAGCGGCCTGGCGGCGATATCCGCCGTCAATCTGGCGCTGTTGAAGACCGGCGACGAGCTGCTGCTGCCCGACAACGCCTACGGGCCGTCGAAGATCCTGGCGCAGGCGGAGCTGAAGAACTGGGGCATCCGCTACCAGTTGTACGACGCGATGAAGCCCGCCGACCTGCAAGCACGCATCGGGGCGCAGACGCGGCTGGTCTGGCTGGAGGCGCCGGGTTCGGTCTCGATGGAATTCGTGCCGCTGGCGCAGCTGGCGCAGGTCTGCCGGCAACGTGGCGTCATGACGGCGCTCGACAACACCTGGGGCGCCGGGCTGGCCTTCAACGGCTTCGACCTGCGAAGCGGCGAGGGCGTCGTTGCCGGCAGCGGTGCCGACATCGTGGTGCAGGCCCTGACCAAATATCCGAGCGGCGGCGGCGACGTGCTCATGGGCAGCATCGTCACGCGCGACGAGGCGCTGCACCACAAGCTCAAGCTCTCGCACATGCGGCTTGGCTTCGGCGTGGGCGGCAACGATGTCGAGGCTGTGCTGCGTTCGCTGCCCAGCATGGAGATCCGTTATCGCGCCCATGACCGCACGGCGCGCGTGCTGGCCGCCTGGTTGCAAGCCCGCCCCGAGATCGCGCAACTGTTGCATCCCGCATTCGCAGGTTCCCCGGGGCACGCGCACTGGCAGGCGCTGTGCGGCGCCGACGGCCTGGCCGCCGGCCTGTTCTCGGTGGTCTTCGATGCGCGCTTCGGCAGCGCCCAGGTCGATGCCTTCTGCGATGCGCTGAAGCTGTTCAAGCTGGGCTTTTCCTGGGGCGGTCCGATGAGCCTGGTCGTGCCCTACGACCTGCCGGCCATGCGCAGTGCGGCGCTGGGGACCTGGCCGTACAAGGGGGTGCTGGTGCGCTTTTCGATCGGGCTGGAAGCGGCCGAGGACCTGCAGGCGGATCTGGAGCAGGCGTTCGGCGCGATGGCGTGAGCCGGCCGGCCACGCACTACGCCGAAACCAGCTCCTGCGCCAACGCCGTCATCGCCTCCGGCGTCCGATCCTTCGGTGCGATCACCACCGCTTGCGCAAACTCCTGGAAATTGCGCCGCGTCGAAGTCGCATAGCCGGGGTCGTAGTGCTTCACCAGCAGCTCGCGCACGACCGGCTCGATTTCGCCCTTGCGGACCTGCTCCTGCCAGGCCCGCACCTGCTCCTTGCCCCGCAGCTGCGTCAGCGCTTCCAGCCGGTCGCAGAACAGGTCGACGTCGGTGCTGAAGAAAGAGTAGTCCTCCAGCAGCAGCTTCACCCGCTCGTCATCCGACAGGTCGAGCCGCAGGCAGGGGCTGGCCCGCATGGCGGTGATCAGGACCTCGGGCACGGCCAGGTTGCCGACCTTCTTGCTTTCGCTCTCGACGTACACCGGCCGGGCCGGATCGAAGCTGCGCAGCTTCTGCCAGACCAGCGTGTCGAAGCGCTTCTGCGTCGGTTGCGGCTGCCCGGGAATCAGGCCGAGCACCGAGCTGCGGTGGCTGGCCAGCGCTTCCAGGTCCAGCACCTGCGCGCCGGCGGCCTCCAGTGCCTGCAGCAGGCGCGTCTTGCCGGAGCCGGTGGGGCCGCAGATGACGCGGTACTGCAGCCGCTGCGCCAGTTCCGGCAGCTGCGCCAGCATGGCGGCGCGGAACGCCTTGTAGCCGCCTTCGACCAGGTGCACGTTGAAGCCGATCTGCCCCAGCACCAGCGACAGCGAGCCGCTGCGCTGGCCGCCGCGCCAGCAGTACACCAGCGGCTTCCAGGCCCTGGTCTTGTCGTGCAGGTTCTTCTCGATATGGCGGGCGATGTTGCGCGCCACCAGCGCCGCCCCCAGCTTGCGGGCGTCGAAGGGACTCACCTGCTTGTAGAGGGTGCCGACCTCGTGCCGCTCCTCGTTGTGCAGCGAAGGCCAGTTGACGGCCTCGGGCAGGTGGTCCTCGGCGAATTCGTTTTCACTGCGGGCGTCGATGACGGTGTCGAACTCCGCCAGCCGCCCGATGGCCTCGGTCGCCGGAATGGGCCGCACGCTCATTTCAGCATTTTCTTGAGCTCAGGCCAGACGTTCTCCAGCATCCGCGGATGCGCCTCTTCGCGCGGATGGATGCGATCCGCCTGGAACAGGCTGGTGGAATCGGCGAGATCGGCGATGCCCTGCAGCAGAAAGGGCGCGACGGCGGCCTTCTGCTCCCTGGCCACCTTCGTGTACATGCCGCTGAAGCGCTCGGTGTAGGCGGTGCCGTAGTTGGGTGGCACCTGCATGCCCACCAGCAGCACGCGGGCGCCGGCCTTCTGCGCCGCCTGCGTCATGGCGGAGAGGTTGCGCTCGGTGCCATCCAGCGGCAGCCCGCGCAGCGCGTCGTTGGCGCCGAGCTCGATCACCACGTGCGTCGGCTTGTGCTGCTGCAACAGCGCCGGCAGGCGCGAGCGGCCGCCCGAAGTGGTGTCGCCGCTGATGCTGGCGTTGACCACCCTGGCGGGGATCTTCTCGGCCGCCAGCCGCTGCCCCAGCAGCGCCACCCAGCCGGTGCCCCGCTTCAGGCCATACTCTGCGCTCAGCGAGTCGCCCACCACCAGGATCACCGGGGTGCCAGCGGCCGGCACGGCCGCGCCGTAAGAGGCAGCTAAGCCTGCGGCCATAAAGTCACGCCGCGTCCACTTCGAAGCCTGCATGTCTGAATCCATCATTTCCGTCGAACACGTCCACAAGTCGGTCACCGATTCCACGGGGACGCTCTCCATTTTGCGCGATATCGATTTCTCCCTGGCGCCGAGGGAAACCGCCGCCATCGTGGGCGCCTCCGGGTCCGGGAAAAGCACCCTGCTGTCGATCGTGGCGGGGCTGGACACGCCGACCAGCGGCACCGTCAGGCTGGCGGGGGAGGACCTGTTCGCGCTGGACGAGGACGCGCGGGCGGAACTGCGCGCGCGCAAGGTCGGTTTCGTGTTCCAGAGCTTCCAGCTCATGGGCAACCTGAACGCGCTCGAGAACGTGATGCTGCCGCTGGAGCTGGCGGGGCGCCGCGACGCCCGCAAGGCCGCGGCGGAAATGCTGGGCCGCGTCGGCCTGGGCGAGCGCCTGGGCCACTATCCGAAAGTGCTGTCCGGGGGCGAGCAGCAGCGCGTCGCCCTGGCGCGGGCTTTCGTGGTGAAACCCGCCGTGCTGCTGGCCGACGAGCCGACCGGCAGCCTGGATTTCGCGACCGGCGAAACCGTGATGCAGCTGATGTTCGACCTCAACCGCGAACTCGGCACCACGCTCGTGCTGGTGACGCACGACCGCGGCATCGCCGAGCGCTGCGAACGGCGCATCACGATCGAGGCCGGCCGCATCGTTCCCTGAGGCCGCCGGGGAAGGTGCCGTGCGGGCGGGATAATCCCGCGCATGTCCGCCCCCAAAGTCCTGTTCGGTTTCCATGCGGTGGGCGTGCGCCTGCGCACCTCCCCCAAGTCCATCATCGAGATCTACGTCGAGGCGTCGCGCCGGGACGCCCGCATGCGGCAGTTCCTGCAGAAGGTGCAGGAGGCGGGGCTGAAGACGATAGAGGCCGACAGCCTGCGCCTGTCCCGGCTGGCCGGAAGTGCCGGTCACCAGGGCGTGGTGGCGCGCGTCGAGCCGCTGCCGGTGAACAACTCGATCGACGACCTGCTCGACACCTTG
>JAQGMY010000204.1 GCA_028292105.1 Ramlibacter sp. | reverse complement strand
GCGTCGGCCACGGTGAACTGGCCCGAGGCGATGAAGGCGCGCTGCGACAGCACCTGCTCGATCTCGGCGAAACGTTGCGCGATCTTTTCCTTGACGGCCCGGCGGGTGGAGTCCGCCGTCTCCTTGTGCCAGAGCCAGGGGCTGAACGCCTTGTGCAGTTCGGTGGACACGAAGGTCAACCACTTGACCACTTCGAGCCGCTCCAGGGTGTTGGCGGAGGGCAGCAGCCGGGCGGCGGGCGCGACGACGCCGACGTACTGCAGCAGGGCCGCAACCTCCGTGTGGCGGCTGCCGTCCTCGAGTTCCAGCAGCGGCACGTAGCCGCGCGGATTGATCACCAGGTAGTCGCTGCCGTCCGCCAGGCGGTGGGTCGCCAGGTCGACGGCCACGAGATCGGGCGCCATGCCGGCTTCGCGCAAGGCAATGTGCACGGCCAGCGAGCAGGCGGCGGGAGAGAAATAGAGCTTCATGGATGGTCCTCGAAATGGTGGAAGGGAGCCGCACTGTAGGATTGCGCTTTCGCAATGGAAATACGCGTTTGTGAAATCTGACATTGCAGGCACGCAATACGCCCTGACGGCCGCCGACCTCGAGGTGCTGTTGGCCCTGGTGCGTGGCCGCACCCTCGCGCAGGCGGCGCAGCGGCTCGCGGCCGACGCCTCCACGGTTTTCCGGTCGCTACAACGCATCGAAAAGAATCTCGGGCAACGCCTGTTCGAACGCGGCCGCCAGGGCTACCTGCCGACGGAAGCAAGCCTGGAGATCGCCGCGCACGCCGAACGCATCGAAGCAGAGCTGGAAGCGGCGCGCGCCGCTGCCCGCGGACCCGGCGAAGAGGTCACGGGCCGTGTGCGTGTCACCACCACCGATTCCGTGCTGCGCGGGCTCGTGCTGCCGGGGCTGCCCGCCCTGGCAGAGCGGCACCCGCTGCTGCAGCTGGAACTGCGCACCACCAACGAGCTCGTGAACCTGACCCGGCGTGATGCCGACCTGGCCTTGCGCGCCACGCCCAAGCCGCCCGAGCACCTGGTGGGGCGGCACCTGGGCACGATCCGCTTCGTGGCGTGTGCCGGCAAGGCCATGCCGGCCGCGCGGCGCCGCAAGCCCCTGGTGCAGCAGGACTGGATCGCGCTCGACGATGCGATGCCCGAACACCCCACGGTGCGCTGGCGCCGCAAGCAACTCGGACGGGCGGCGCCGCGCTACCTGGTGGACTCGATCTCCAGCGTCGTCGACGCGCTGCGCGCCGGGCTGGGCGTGGGCGCGGTGCCGCTGTTCCTGCTGCGGCAGGAGAAGGACCTGGTCACGCTGGGCGAGCCGCTCGAGGGCTGCGCGTCGGAACTGTGGCTGCTGGCCCACCCGGAATCGCGGCACCTGCGCCGCATCGCCGCCGCGTACCAGCATTTCGCCGAGAGCATCCGCCTCCCGTAAGGCGGCAGCTGCCACCGGTCGGCCAGGGGCCCGGCCGCCGCTGTCGCGATTCGTAAGACATGTCACGGACGCGGCAGGCGTGAAGGCCTGCATGGACGCGGTGCACCCAGGTGCTTAGAGTGGCTCAGCCATGCCAGTCCACTCGCCTGCCCGCCAATGCACGGATCTCGCCGCCGCCGCGGCCCCCGCGATGATCGGCCGCGCCATCGACCAG
This sequence comes from Ramlibacter sp., assembly GCA_028292105.1. Classification (GTDB taxonomy): domain Bacteria; phylum Pseudomonadota; class Gammaproteobacteria; order Burkholderiales; family Burkholderiaceae_C; genus Ramlibacter. The sequence continues at coordinate 5,513 of JAQGMY010000204.1, read as the reverse complement.
GCCATCGTCGCCTTGCAGGAGGAAGAGCAGCGCTGCCAGGGTGTCGCCCAGCGCCGCGAGCTGGCCGATGCCTGGCTGGAGCTGTCGAAGCGGCGCAACGAATGGGCGCAGCGCTACCCGGTGCTGCTGCGCGCCGCGCAGGCGGCGCAGGAGCTGCCCGCGCCGGCCAAGCGGACTGCCGCGCCGAGCACCGAGGGCTTCGGCGCCCTGTCCCTCGTCGACGACGACTCGGTGTCTCTGGCCATCGAAAGCGCGCGTGTGCTGCAACTGCTCGCGCCCCGGCTGGAGCAGCCGCTGGCGGAACTGGACACGCTCATGAGCACCGCGCTCGGCCTGCAGACGGTGCAGCCGGAACGCAATCCGCTGCGGCCGGAGGTCTTCGCGACCTCGCTGCGGGACCTGATGCAGCCTGCGCAGCGGCCGCAATGGCCCGCCATCTGGAGCCGCCACCTCGCCGGCCCGCTGGCCACCGGGATCGCAGCGCTGTACCGCGACGCCCTCAAGATCCTGCAGGACGCGCGGCTCGAGGCGGCGAGCTATCGGGTGTTGCCGATCGCCTCACCCGCGGCGACTGCCGCGCCGGCGGCGGCCAGGCCGCAAGCACCGCCCACCAGCGGCGACGGCGGCCATACCGGCGCCAACGCAGCCTTCACCTCCGGCAGTGGCGGCGCCTTCGCGCCCGCGGTCCCCGGCCCATCCGCCGCCGCTGACGCGCACCAAGCCGGATCGGCCCAGACGCCGGCGCTGGGCGGCCCGGCCTGGGCCGACTTGTCGAACTTCGCGCTGGGCGACGAGCTGTTCCAGCAGTTCCTGTTCGCGCAGAAACCGCCGTCGACGCAGGCGCTGGCCCCGGCCTACTTCGCGCAAGTCGGCGCCCAGGTCGCTGCACTCGAGTCGCAGCCGCTGCCCGCCGTGCCCTACGACGCGCAGGCGGTGCAGCGCACCCGCGCATTGCCCGCGGTCGAACGTCCGCACCGCCCCGTCACCAGCACCAGCGCGCTGGACGACAAGGCCTGGGCGCAATGGGCGGCGCCGCAGCAACGCGAGCTGGTCCGCACGCGGCTCAAGGGCGAGGCCCGCCACGTGGGCCAGGTGCTGGGCCTGGAGGTCGTGCGCAAGCTGGTCGACCAGGTCGGCTGCGATCAACGCCTGCTGGCCCCGGTGCGCGAGGCGGTCGTCGCGCTGGAGCCGGCACTGGGCCGACTGGCGCTGGTGGCGCCGCGCTTCTTCGCGCAGGAGAACCACGCCGGCCGCCGCCTCGTCGAGCGCGTCGCCGAGCGCAGCTTTCGCTACAACGACGAGTTCTCGTCCGAGTTCCAGGATTTCTTTACCGGCGTGCGCTCCGCTTTCCACGCCCTCAACGAGAAGGGGGTGGAAAGCGAGGCGCCGTTCACGTCGGCGCTCGGCCAGCTGGAACAGCGCTGGTCGGCCGAAGACGTCCTGGACGATCGTGGCCGCCAGGTCGCCGTCGACGCGGTGCACTTTGCCGAAGCCCGCGAGGCCGAAGCCGGCCGCATCGCCTGGGGCCTGAGCCAGCGCGCCGACCTGGACGGAGTTCCGGCGGTGGTGCAGGACTTCCTCTACGGCCCCTGGTCGCTGGTGATGGCGCACGCGCGGCTGACCGATCCCACCGGCGCGATCGATCCCGGCGGCTGGAGTTCGGTCATCACGGAGCTGCTGTGGAGCGTCAAGAGCGAGCAGACGCTGCGCGAGCCAGGCCGGCTGATCACCACCATTCCCGGCATGCTGGAGAAGCTGCGCGGTGGCATCGAGGTGCTGGGGCAGCAGCCGGGCGACCACGAGAGTTTTTTCGCCACGCTGGAGAAATCGCACAGCCCGGTGTTGCAGTTGCGCGCCAGGCAGCGGCGCGGCAAGCAGCCGGTGCTGCCGGAACGCCAGCTCGGCGAGGCGCTGCTGTCGACGAAGCGCCAGCAGCCCAAGGCGCGGGCGGGCGATCCCTGGATGACACCGGTGGAAAAGCAGGCCGCCGGGTTCGACGCGGAACCGGCCAGCACGCCGGCTGCGCTTGCGCAGGACGCTGCCGCACCGGTGCCGATCGAGACCGGCGTGGCGGCGGCTGCCAGCGCAACACTCGATCCCGCCGAGATGGGCCGCGTGATCGACAGCCTGCACGAGGGCTGCTGGGTGGACCTGTGCGCCCATGGCCGCTGGCGCCGCGCCAGCCTGACCTGGGTGAGCAGCCGCGCCAGCCTCTTCATGTTCGTCAGCCACGGCGGCCGGCCGCATTCGATGACACGGCGCAGCCTCGAGCGGCTGGTGCGCGATCGCCTGCTGCGCCCGGTGACCACCGGCGCCGTGGTTGCCAAGGCACTCGACGCCCTGTCGCAACAACGCGGCGGCGATGCGGCGCCGGTAGCGCCACCGCGCACGCAGCGCGCAAGCGCCGGCGGCGAGCGTTTGCGCCTGGAGCCGAGCGCTACACTGGCCGCGTGACCAGTCCCAGCGTTCCCGCCCTCGCCTCCACCCTTTGCCCCTTGTGCGGCCAGCCGAACCGCTGTGCCACGGAAGAAGAGCGTGACACCGGCGTGGTGGCGGGCCCCTGCTGGTGCACCCGCATGGAGTTCAGTGCCGAATTGCTGGCGCGCGTTCCGGCCAGCCTGAAGGACCGCGCCTGCATCTGCGCCACCTGCGCCAGCCAGGCCGCGCGCGGGTGAGGGGCGACAGTTCCATTGCGGCGCTGAGCGCACGCCACGGCCCGCGCTACCGCTGGCTGCTGATGATGTCGGTGATGGTGGGCACCATGGCCTCCATCATGTCGTCGACCATCGTCAACGTCGCCATCCCGGACATGAGCCACGTGTTCCGCCTGAACCAGGAGCGGGCGCAATGGGTGTCCTCCGGCTTCATGGTGGCGATGACCGTGTCCATGCTCACCACGCCCTGGCTGCTGGCGCGCTACGGCTACCGGCGCACCTACGTCGGCTGCATGCTGCTGCTGATGGCCGGCGGCATCCTCGGCGGCGTCGCCGGCCAGTTCCCGCTGGTGCTCGCCTCGCGGGTGGCGGAAGGGCTGGCGGCCGGGGTGGTCCAGCCGATCCCGGCCATCATCATGCTGCGCGCGTTCGAGCCGCACGAACAGGGCCGCGCCAGCGGCATGTTCGGCATGGGCGTGGTGCTGGCGCCGGCGATCGGCCCCAGCATAGGCGGCGTGCTGCTGGACCTGTTCGGCTGGCGTTCGATCTTCTTCATGGTCGTGCCTTTCTGCCTGGTGGCACTCTGGCTTGCCTACCGCTACGTCCCCACGAGCGCCCCCGACGGCGCCGCCGCCGCGGGAAACACGCGCCTGGACTGGCGCGGCTTGCTGCTGGGAAGCGCCGGCACCCTGTCCTTGCTGAACGGGCTGCTGGAGATCCGCGGCGGCGATCCGTGGCTGGCCGTGGCGCTGCTGGCCGGCTCCCTGGCCGCATTCGCCGCGCTGATCGCCTGGCTGCGGCGGGCCGAACGCAGCGGGCGCGAGGGCCTGCTGAACCTCGCGGTGTTCGGATACCGCACCTTCGCCTTCGGCAGCCTGGTCGCTTTCATCTACGGCATCGCGCTGTTCGGCTCCACCTACCTGCTGCCGGTGTTCATGCAGCTGGGGCTGGAGCTGCCGGCGTCGCACGTCGGCACCATCCTGTTGCCGGCGGGCATCGTCCTGGCCATCACGATCGGCATCGCCGGCCGGCTGACGCGGCGGGTTCCGACCAACATCATGGTCAGCGGCGGGCTGCTGCTGCTGTCGGCGTCGTTTGCGCTGATGCCCACTGTCGGTCCGCAGACGGCCTTGTGGGTGCTGGTGGCCTGGGCGACCCTGGGCCGCATCGGCCTGGGCTTCGTGGTGCCTTCGCTCAACCTGGGCGCGATGCGGCCGCTGCACAAGGCGCTGATCCCGCAGGGCGCCAGCGTGATCAACTTCCTGCGCATGCTGGGCGGCGCGACCGGCGTCAGCCTCTGCGCGATCGTGCTGGAGTGGCGGCTGTCGGTGCACGGCGCCGCCTTGACGGGACCTACCAGCCCGGGGCGGCTGGCGGCTTTCGACGAATCCTTCCTGTTGCTGGCGGCGATCTGTGCCGTGGCCATGATCGCGGCATGGCAGCTGCGCGGCCCGCCCCTGGGCGACGCGCCTGTGGAATGATCAGCGCATGTGCCAGCTGCTCGGAATGAACTGCAACACGCCCACGGACGTGACCTTCAGCTTTGCCGGTTTCGCGCAGCGCGGCGGCCGCACCGACCACCATGCCGACGGCTGGGGCATCGCGTTCTTCGAGGGCCTGGGGCTGCGGCACTTCGTCGACCACCAGCCGGCCTGCGATTCGCCGGTGGCCGAGCTGATCCGCCGCTACCCGATCAAGAGCCGCAACGTCATCGCCCACATCCGCAAGGCGACGCAAGGTGAAGTGGCGCTGGAGAACTGCCACCCGTTCGTGCGCGAGCTGTGGGGCCGCTACTGGGTGTTCGCGCACAACGGCGACCTGCAGGACTTCCAGCCGCGGCTGCACGCGAACTTCCGGCCGGTGGGGTCCACCGACAGCGAGCGGGCCTTCTGCTGGCTGCTGCAGGAGATGTGGAAGTCGCACGCCGGGGTGCCGAGCGTGGAGGAACTGACGCTCACCCTGCGCGAGCTGACGCCGGCGATCGCCAGGCATGGCCGTTTCAACTTCCTGCTGTCGAACGGGGATGCGCTGTGGGCGCATTGCTCGACCAACCTGTACTACGTGGAGCGCAAGCATCCTTTCTCGCACGCCCAACTGGCCGACGAGGACCTGAGCGTGGACTTCGCCCGCAACACCACGCCGCAGGACAAGGTGGCCGTGGTGGTGACCGCGCCCCTGACGGTGAACGAGCAGTGGACGCAGTTCCAGCCGGGAGAGCTGAAGGTTTTCGTGGACGGGGAAGCTCTGGCTTGAGCGTGGCCGCCTGGGAGGGTGTGCAAGCTCGCTTGCGCACCGCCCCGGCCGCTGGTGCGCAAGCAAGCTTGCACACCCTACCAAGTCACGCCAGCGTCCGATCCCGATCTGCCGCTTCTTCCAGCGCATCCACGAACATCGCCGGCACGTCGAAGCCGGTCTGCTGCGTGATCTCCTGGAAGCAGGTCGGGCTGGTGACGTTGATCTCCGTCAGGCAGTCGCCGATGACGTCCAGGCCGATGAGGAGCAGGCCGCGCTGCGCCAGCCTGGGCCCGATCGCCTGCGCGATCTCGCGGTCGCGCTCGGTGATCGGCTGGGCCACCCCCTTGCCGCCGGCGGCCAGATTGCCGCGCACTTCGCTGCCCTGCGGGATGCGCGCCAGCGAGAACGGCACGACCTGGCCGCCGATCACCAGCACGCGCTTGTCGCCGCTGGCGATCTCCGGCACGAAGCGCTGTACCATGATCGTGGTGGCGCCCTCGCGGTTCAGCGTCTCGATGATCGAGCCCAGGTTCATGCCGTCCGGGCCGACCCGGAAGATGCCCATGCCGCCCATGCCGTCGAGCGGCTTCAGGATGATGTCGCGATGGCGCGCGTGGAAGCTGC